>NZ_JBXAJH010000008.1:0-184859 GCF_058797075.1 Acidovorax sp. GW823-FHT02H02
GGCTGCCAGCCTTCAGACGCGCGAGCACGTTGAGCACATGCTCGCCGCTGGGCTTGCCGCTCTCGAGCGCCAGTTCGGCGGCCACCAGCACCGGCTCCAGACCGTGCACCGGCACGGCCGCCAGCACCTGGGCCATCACCCGGTCGCCGCCCTCGTGGCGCAGCAGGATGGACTGCAGCTTCTTCAGGGGATCGGGCAACGTCTCAAAGGGCGCGCCGTTGCGCAGCGCGCCGGGCTTGCGCTCGATCAGGCTGACGTAGTGGCGCCAGTCGTAGAAGGTCTGGCTGCGCTCGAAGCTGCGCGCATGGCTGGCGATGCGGGAGTTCTCGGCCACCACATCAATGCGTTCGGGATACAGGCGTAGGCTGACGCCGCCAGAAATTCAGACTCAATAGCAGCCTGAGTGGGCAGTTCAAGAGACGCAAACACATCCGACAAGTTGTGCCCATGTGCCGTGGACATGATCTTGGCAGCCATGAACAAAAAGCTCAGCGAGCAGACCGGCATTGCCGTGTTCGCCTGTGGTCTGCACAGCGCTTGGCATAGAGGCTCCGATGAGAACATGAATGGTCTAGTGCGCCAATACTTGCCCAAGGGGACGCATCTGAGCATCTACAGCCAGAAGCAGCACGATGCCATTGCAGATGAAATCAACAACCGCCCCAGAAGGGGCTGGGGGTACGATCAACACTGGCGGTCTACGGAGAACTGCTCGTAAACAGCACTCCAATCTCATTCACTGAAATCAAAGGTGCTGTACTTCACTTTTGAACACACCCAGGTAGACGTCGGGCTTATCGTTACTCGCCGTTTTCAGAGTTTTTCGCGTTTTTTTCAAGACGCCGATCGAGCCTGTAGTGTAGGAAGCACAACACCGCAAGGCCCACGAGGACTGCGAGGCTTAAGTAGTTCAGAAGCTGGCTCGAAGTTTCGATCATGGGTCCATTGGACGCTTGTTTTGCGTTAGCGCAAGGGGTTATGCGGCGAAATGCTTGAAAGATGGCTTGCGACCTGAACCTTGGTGCTGACAACGAATCGAGCCACTGCATAGACGATTGCGCGAATCACCCTCTGATTGAAAGTCAACCGGAATGGAAAAACATTCGGTGTCATATGCCGGGCTTACTGAGATTGGCGCAGCAGTGATCGCTGCCGCGATTTGGGATCAGTGCCAACCTTGTGATATGTCTTTCGAAAATTATGTAGCAAGTCTTAATTCTTCAGCAATAATTTTTGCTTGACGGATGCGACCATTGCTTCCAGTGCTTGTGCTAGGGTTCCCTCATCTTGCACAGCCATGGGGCTGCAAGCCACTTGTAGCTCTCGGCCCTTGAGCGTGACTTGAAGCACTGCGCGGACTTTCAAGTCGACACCTTCCCGATGACAGGCGAAGGCAACAGTCTTCCACTCATTGGGCGTAAACAAGGTAATTTTCAAACCCTTGAGGTGTCCAGCCAGCGGCTGGTTGGGTGCAACCTCAATGTCCTGGATGATGCAGGGGGTGTGATGTTTTGAGGCTTCGACTTCAATGATGCGCAGGCGCACAGCGTAAGGTGCTGTGCTGCTCACAACCACTTGTTCCAGTCTTTGCCCATCCACTCGAAGCTCGCGCCCATCCAAAACGATCGAGGATTCCTTGGTTGTCATGTCGTGGAGTAGTCCCGCCGCGTGCTTTCTGTCGGGCATGCTCAAGATCGCGGTGAGGATGTCTTCTGCATTGGCAGTGTTGGCCATCAAAGACTTTGCAACAGGTGCCATGCGGTTGAACATTGCTTCCGTCTCCCGTCGATCTGGTTCCGCATGCGTCTCTGGGTTGTCGTCATCCTCGTGGATGGTGCGCTGCTTGGACTGCGCACGAATCATAAAAACATTCAGAAACCCGATATCTTCTTGTCTCACGACGAGCCGATGGGCACTGCGGTCACCCTGTACGGCGTTCTCAAGCGTCTCGCCGACTTGCTTCAACTGCGAAGTCAAGTGATTGAGCGAAATGTAGGTGGAATTCATATTGAAATCCAAAGGTTGGTTCATGACGGATTCTCCTGTCAGTGGATTGAAGGATGGTTTGATCTGGGCCGAGGCGAGGATTGCGAGAGGGCCATACGAAGGACAGGTTTCAGACATGGGAAGTCCTTTCGAAAGTCAAAAAGTGATTGGCGTAAAGGGCCGCCTTGAGGTAGCTCGACAGACGTGACTGAACGACGCGGTTGGCTGGGGTGTTCCGCAAGCGAATGGACACAACAGGCCGTGCTCCGATGTCTCGCCGTGTCTGAAGTACGAGTGCTGCACCAGCCGACGCAAAGACCATGCGTTCTGCCGGGCGGGGGTGCCGATTTCCACGTTGAACGACAAGGCTGAGGTGGCTCGGTAAATGCGAAGCACAGTCCTTCCATATTTCAGCCCACTCTATTTCGATGCACATATTGCGTGTGCCTTTGATGGAGGCAAACAAGGCCGTTTTCGAGTGGGGTGCAAGTGCTTCTAGAAACCTGAGGAGGTCATTCACATCACCTGTTTTGGATCGAAGGGCATGTTCGAATTCGCGTTTATGTGCGGCGATTGCCCGCATGCCAGCCGCAGTGCGTGCGCGTGCGGTGATTTGCTGGCAAAAGTCAGAGTCGAGATTTGCAGCTACATGGCGCGAAAATGACGGTGAGACGCCGGTCAAGTCTTGTGCGAGTCCCTCCTTTATGCCCAAAATTACCGCAGTTGTGAAATTGATCTGGCTAGAGGCTGGAGGAGCATTGCCCGCGCCTGAAGACTGAATTAGGGCAGGGTAGCTAAGGTTGATATCCTGTGAATCGGAGTCGTATTGTGGGTCGGGTTCATCGTATGAACAGACTCGATATGGGGGTGAGGGGTGAGCCGGATCTTCTGGGACGATGGATGATTTCTGAGGGCCGCAAGGATCCGCTATTTGGTTGCGCCGCCGTAGGGAATTCTGCAGCCAATCCCAAAATTCAAGTTCGCCATCAGCGCGCCTGCGCGCGGCGATGAAGCTGTTTCTCTTTAAGCCAACCAGGGCGAGGAATTCAGCCCCCAAGTCCACCTCGCTGAGTAATGCCTGGGCATGTACAAAGTAGATGAGTGACCAGCTGGAGAAGTAGTTTCCCAAACCTGCCCGCAGGTCGCCATGCCCCGCTTGTGAGGCTGCATAGGTGGCCCTACACCATTCCGTATGCAGTGAGGTGATCCATCTTTTTGTTTGTTGTACGCGCAGGCCAGCACGTAAGAGTTGCTTGACATGGCTCTCCCAGCCGGGCCAGGTGATTTCCTGGACCGCCCGTGCGCGTAAGCTGTGCGGGCGGGCCTTGGGGTCTCTGGTCACCTGCTTGAGCGCGGCGCTTAGGTCATCGACAAGGCCTTGATCACGACGTCCATCCGACTGCTCGCCCCGCCCGCGAAGCAGTAATGGCGCGGCAGGCGGCTGATGCGCCCTGATGCCCTCGCGAATTTCGGTCAGGCTGTCGTATGTTGCCTTATTTAATTGAATGGTGCGAATCGCGTTATCTGTTTTGTGCACGCTGTAGCCGATGCGATTGATCAGCAGCGTGCCATTGCTACTGACGCAGTCAAAGGGCAGGCTGGAGACTTCGGAACTTCTCGTGGGAACGCTTGACTGGATGAGTAGGCGTGCCTTGAACATCCAAAGATCGAGAGGGGAATCCGCGAGCCAGATCTTGGCGAGTTCTTGAGCCTGGTCAATGTCCTCGTCTTGAATGAAAACCGATGACGAACTTCCCGTTCTTTGCAGTTCCTGGTCGGCGAGTAGTTTCTTGAATACAGAACGACTGATGGGGTGGTCGCGTTTGATGAGATTCCGCACCAAGCGCAATAGTGGCTCTCGAGCGCGATCGAGCGTCGTTTGGTCGATGCCCTCGGTGTTTTGCCTATCGTTCTTGTGAGCGACAGATGCAGCACAAATGTCGATCCAAGACAGCCATTGAGGACTGTCCCAATCAGCTGGATCAGACTCCAGTAGGAATCTTGCTGCGTTATCTTGGGCCACAAGAAGTCTGGTATAGCCACTTCGTAAAATGCCAAGGTAAGTGGACAGAGAACTCATGCGAAGACAGTCTTTTTCCAAGACTGCAGAGCGCCGTAATTCGTCGATGACCCAGTCCAAAATGAAACCGGATAAGTAGGTGTCTGATAATTGAATGCTTCTAATCGACTCGACTTCTTTAATGCATTGCTTTGCTCGTTTTTGTAATTCACCAAGTTTGATGGTCGTGTCTGCGAAGTAGTTGAGTACACGCAAAACGTCGTCCAAGATTGGTGTTGCTTTGCGTGATTTGGGTTGTCGGTACTTCCTTGCCTCAAGTTGCTGAGGTAGGTTCACGCAATCTGGATTGGCAAGGCGCTGCAAGGAGCGCGGGGACAGGCTTGGTGCGGGCGTTGTTGGATGTGCCATTGCCGCGAGCGAGGGGGGATACCGCAGGCGTACAAAAGATAAAACGCATTGGGCGACTTGAACCAGCAGCTCATCGGGATCTCGATGCCAGAAATCGCCATCGACACGTCGCAGGTACTCAGAGACTTCGGCTTCAACGGAGCCAGAACCACTCTTCTGGGACGTTGCTGTGAGAAGGGCCGAACTGACCGTGGAAATTGGCAGCCAGGTCGGGATCGTGGAATATTCTCGAGCGAATGCGATCCCCTGCAACAAGCCGTGGCGCTGCAGTGGATGCAACCCCTTGGCTACTTTCAGCGCGATATCCGTGTTGTGGACCAGATCAAGCATGCAAATGCTGATAAACGCTGCCGCGGGAGAACTCAGACCTCCAAGGCCCTGGGCGAATGAACTTCGCACCCGCTCGACAGCTTGGTATTGAGTAAGAACGACCACGTCGAGGGGCGAGAGAATGATGCGTGGGTCAGGAACACGGGATTCTGTCGCCCAGGTCGCGACCGCATGCATGTCGCGTGCGGGTTTGAACGTAGGTGGTGCAACGCGTGCAACGGGAAATCGCTTATCTGCCAATTGCCAGACATCGTTTTTGATTTTTTCCATTTGCTCATTGAGCCGTTGACAGGTCTCAATAACTGGTATGTCGAGGTAGGGCCCCGCAGTGCGCGTCACGTCACGCCAGTGACCGGATAGAGCGCGAATGAGCCACCGGTCCGTGTCGTTTTCTTCCAGTTCAGTGATCCATAGATGTCTAAATAAGTTGGCCGGCACATGGCTTCCAAAGTGCGAGCGCAGACACCGGGTGATCTGCTCAGAGGTCACTGGGTAGACCGTGCCGTCGGCAGCGGAGATGAAAAACATAGGGTCATTCCATGAGGCCTTGGTAGAAGACCGGATCAGGTACCGTCGACACAAGAGAGCAATGTCGAGGAACTGTCGAACCTCCCGCGAGATGGGGAGTAGGCGCGCAGGACTGCGGCTTTCGACCACTTTGTCCAGAACCAGCATGACCTGCTCGCAGGTGAGGCATGCACCCAGCGTCAACTCTTCGAGCCGACTGCCGCGATGCGCAGTCATGACCACCAAACCGGTGCAGCAAAGCACCATCAGATCAGCTGCGGCGAGGCGTGCCGTGGCCTCTGATCTATGTTCGAGCAGCGGTAGTTTTGCAGTCACGTCATTGCACAAAAGTTCCCAGCCGGCTTTGATGGATTCACTGGTTGGATAAAAGTCAATGCCGATGCGCCGATTTTTCTCCATGCTGGCGCAAGCGCCCTCCAGACCCAGCCACTTCAGAACCGCGTCTGCGCGCTTCCAGATGTCGGTCGTGGTAGGGTGGTAATAGAAGAGGGCTGCGGCTCCCGTGAGAACAAAATGACCCGTCCATAAAGCTGTGAACATGTCACTGCCGGTGATGTGCAAGGCAGCTACACCCAACGATCGGGAGAACCGGCCGTGAGTGGCCTGATGTGCACTTTCGCCACAGGTACGCAAAAATGCCCTTGCATTCTTGAGACGCTCGGGTGATTCCAGATCTGGGATCTCGGTTTCCATGAGGTCCAGCAGTGATGCTGCGTGCGGATTCTTTTCACGCATTTCCAACAGTCGAGTTATCACCGTCCTGGGCATGGGACAGTGAACAATGTCGACTTCTGGCGGTGCATCTGCACGCTGTTCTTCAAACCGGTACGCACGTCGATCCCAGCCCCAAGCGCCATGGTCTAGCTCCAGCCAAATCGAGTGGCCGGCCTTGAAGCCGATGGGTAATCCAAGAACCTGTCGGTCTTGGAATCCGACAGACAAACTGACCAGATACCAGCACGCCAGAGCCGAATTTCTCGGATCGGCACCGATCAGGAACTCATGAAGTTTCGACGTGACGAGCCTGAGATCATCCGGCGACAGATGATCATTGCCAGCGATTCCAAACTTGGTTGGCACATTGGAGTAGTCCGCTGACCGCAGGCGCGCCTGGATATCAGGTGCAGTGACATCCTCTTGCTGTTCCGTTGTTTCCGCCAAGGGATCAACATCACTACTCTCGAGTGCAAGAACGGGGGGGGCCGTTTCGTCAAGCGCGGGTTGCTCGGTTATGGTTGGCGTCGCGTAATTCTGAGGTGCGGTCAGTGTTTTCTGCACCTCTTCATGGGCTTGGATGGACGTCTCCAGAACCTGTTGGACTTCTCCAAGAAATCCATGGACCACACCGCTTTTTCCGTTTCGGATTTGATGGACAACCTCAAGATCCGTGATATCTGATTTGGCCAGAGCAAGCCAATTACTGCGGCCTCTGTGCAACAAATAGGCGCCATCGAGCAAACTCTGGCTAAGCCCAGATTTTTTTATGCAGGCAAGGACAATGGCCCGGCCCAAGACGGCTGAACACATGGTCTCCTGCACGTCAACGCGACGGGCTTGGATGTGGACCATCCGTGCGACTGCAGACGTCGGTATGCCCATGACCCGCGAGGCGACCCGGTCGTCAACCTCGACTGTCGCCATCAGCTCGCGCTGCGATGCTTGCAGCACCCGTTTCCATCCAGTAAGTGCGCTTTCCGGCCAGCGATTTTCAGCACACGTGACGTGCTCAATCGCTGACTGCAGCAATGCGGCAGCCCCGTCCAGCGGATCGGGAATATGAAGGGCTGCACGAATGTGCGGCCAGAGAGGTGACAAAATTGTGGCGTGCATAGATCGTCCGAGCGCGCAAGCGCGCATCAAGTAAAAAAGGAAAGAGGGAGCTATCAGCTGACAGCTGATTTGATTCAGGCGCGATAGCCTTTGCCGCTGAGCCCAGAAGTCGTCAGACCCACGGCAAAGCGGGAGACCCATGCGGGTCTCAGGTGATGCGAAGGTGACTTCGCTTGAAATCGGAGGACGATTTCAAAAATTTTGGCGTATTAGCCTTGACTACAGAGCCGCTGACGCCTGAGCGTTCAAGAGCAATATCGTCGATCTATGCGGATATCAGGGTGAAGATTAACTTCAGGCGGGCTTCGTGGAGGAAACCCGTGGAACTGATTCTAGGTGAGGGCTGAGGTTGATTGCAAGGCTCCGCGTCATTCCGTACTTGGAGATTGATTGCGAAAATTCGGCATATGAGGGTGCGGATAAATACTTGGACTGGTTTTATGCCGCAAGTCCAAGGCTCTCCTGGTATTCGATGGGGCTAGGAGCGCCAAGGAAGATCTCGATCTGCTTCTTGGCTGCAGCCGTGCTGCGACTGGACCCGCATCATCACCTGTTAGACACGCTGTGGCGCGGCTATGGGCCATGGACATCATCTATGTTCCGATGGCCAGGGGCTGGGTGTATTTGACCGTGGTGCTGGACTGGTACAGCCGCAAGGTGCTGGCCTGGCGCCTGTCGATCTCCATGGACGTGGATTTTTGTATCGAGGCGGTGCAAGAGGCCATTGCCCGCTGGGGCTGCCCCGAGATCTTCAATACCGATCAAGGCAGCCAGGGCGGATTCAACCGGTCGTCGCAACACCGGGTTAAGCGACAGATTTTAGGTGCTCATTCAATGCCTCTGCGGGGGTCTTCCAGCCCAATGTCTTGCGCGGTCTGTTGTTCAGGGTCAGTGCCACGGCTTGAAGCTCTTGCTTATTCCACCGAGACAGATCGGTACCCTTGGGGAAGTATTGGCGTAACAGTCCGTTCGTGTTCTCGTTTGTGCCGCGCTGCCATGGACTATGAGGGTCTGCAAAGAAGACCTTCACACCGGACTCGATGGTGAACCGAGCATGATCTGACAGCTCCTTGCCGCGATCCCAAGTCAATGACTGCCATAGCTGGGTAGGGAGCTTCGTCACGGTCGTCTTGAGAGCGTTGGCCATGGTGATGGCTCCGTAACCTGCCAGCGCAGGACCATTCTTCGTTCGAGGCGTCAGTCCATAACCCGTCTCGCGCGGCAGGTGCACGAGCATGGTGAAACGGCTTGACCGTTCTACCAGCGTCCCAATAGCCGACCTGTCCAGACCGATGATCAAGTCCCCCTCCCAGTGACCCGGCACCGCTCGATCCTCTGCCTCAGCAGGGCGGCTTGAGATCATCACATCTTCACTGACATGTGCCCATGCTTTGGCCTGGGACCTAGCCCGTGGCGTGCGCAAAGCGCGCCCTGTGCGCAGATAGCTCACCAGCTCTCGCTTGAGGGCGCCCCGACCTTGGATGTAGAGAGCCTGGTAGATGGCTTCATGGGAAATGCGCATAGATGAATCATCAGGGAAGTCAACCTTAAGGCGGTTGGCAATCTGCTCCGGCGACCAGCCATTGACCCATTTGCGGTCACCGCGATGTGGCTTGTTTCGGCCAATGAACGGTGCTTGTCGAGGTCCGGCGACCACGCGCCCACGTTCATCGTAGATCATTCCCTCCAAGCGATCTTGGACATACTTGTGCAGACGCGGGTTCGTCACCAGTTTGGCCGGCTTGGGCCTTTTGGCCACGAGCTCGGACTTCCATTGAGCGACCGACGCCCGATACTCAAGCTTGCCGCCGCGAGTTGCAGCATTGCGTGCCAACTCCCTGGAGACGGTTGGGGGACTTCGACCAATACGACGAGCTATCTCCCGCACACCGACATCTTGGGCTCGAAGAAGTCCAATCTCTTCTCGCTCCGCGAACGACAGATACTTTCCTGAAACAGGTTTCGACATGAACAATGGCATGCCTCCACGATGCCGGAACCAGCGCGAGCCCACAGCCTGCGATACGCCAACAACCTCGGCGGCCCTCTCACTGGTGATTCCGGTGGCAATCTGTACCCAGAACTGACGCTCTACTTCACGCCGATGTGAGGGAGCCCCCGGAGAGCGCATCGCATCTCTTCCCGTCAATTGCTTCATCCATCCCGCGGGTCGCCCCATAAACACCTCCTGGTTGAAGGTGTTGCGACGACCGGTTGAATCCGCCCAGTTCACCAGCCAGGCGTTCACGCAGATGCTCAAGCCCCACGGGTTTGCCATCTCGATGGACGGCAAGGGCTGTTGGCGGGATAACGTGTTTGTCGAGCGTCTGTGGCAATCGGTCAAATACGAGGAGGTTTATCTCAAAGCCTACCAGAGCGTGACCCATGCCCGCCAGAGCCTGGGGAAGTACCTGGACTTCTACAATCGAAATCGGCCGCATTCGACGCATGCGGCCAGTACGCCCGAGACGGTGTATTTTGAATCTTTGCCTGCCGTCACGCAGGCAGCGTAGTCACCCCGATCGGACTGCACTTATCGAAACCGGTTTGGTGTTCAAACTACCGGGGCCACCTCTCACTCTCACCGCGTACGCTGTTAAGTATTTGATTTATAAGGAAATTTCAAGTCAAGGATAGCGTATCTTGTGAATACACGGCTTCAATGTTCTTCAGGTGGAACAACACACTTTTCGGCGCATGCCGATGGCCTGGCTCGGCTTCTGTGCACCAAAGATGGCGTTTCTTGTGACAGATGGCCTCCATTTTTCGCAGGAGCCGACCCCCAACAATGGCGTATCTTGTGACGGATCTTTGATTCAGGGCATACAGAGCTTGCTTTTGATGATGTGGTGCATGCAGGGATGCGAACTAACGACCGTAACGGTAGGACGTTGGAGTTGTGTTCGGTGGCCGACTTGCTTCAAGTGTTGCATCTCTTGTGAAGAGTTCCGGTGCTCCAGCTGGCTTTGCAATCCGCCCAAAAAGGTGAGCGCACCTGCACGCCGTCCAGTGGAATGTTGACCAGCCAGGCCGCGTTGATATCAAAGGCGGCCCCGGTGAAATTTGTACAGTTGCCATTACCCGCGGCATACGTCGAACACGCGCGTCAGTGCATTGAAGTCGAACCGCGCAAGGGCGCGCTCCTGCGCGTTACGTAGCTGTTGCAGTCGCTGCCTTTGCTCCCCGTCAGGGTAGGCCGACACGAGCGGATCATGCTGATCGCGTGTGCGCGTGCCATGGACCAACCAGGGGCTGGACTCGCCTTTGGCAGAAAGGGCGTCCTGCACATAGGCATCGAAGCTACGCGCCCATAACGCGCTGGGCGTTTGCCAGTAGCTCTTGCGTGCTCCCTTCAGGGCTTCGATGCGCAAAGCTGCCTGATAAAACGCATTGTCCTGACTGCGCCCGAATTCCTGCATGAGCAGGCTGAGCTGCCGTTGCAGGGCAGGGCGATGGGTCTTTGCCGCGACATCGACCATGACATCCGTGATCAGGGTGGTCGGGCTCTTAAATTGCTGATCAGCTGAAAAGGTGACCTGAGCCATGTAGTGATCCAGGCCGTGGGCCCACTCATGCGCGAGCGAGTCGGCGCCACTGTCACGGGTGAGGTTAATCACGCGCAACTGGGGCTCATAGTGCGCGGCAAAGGCTCCGTGCCCACGCGCGCCAATGGCCAGCGCCAAGCGCTCGTCACCCCGGCCCAGTCCCAGCCACCGGGGCTTGAAGCCGATGACTTTGGCCAGGTCATGCAGCGCGCAAAACGCCTCGTTGACCCACCTTTGGCGTTCCTTGTTGGAAAGTGACTCACCGAACTGGATGCCGCGCAGACTGAAAGTAGCCATCAGCTCGTCAGTGGAAACATCCCGCCCGGCCAGGTAATCCTCGCCCTTGCGCTCCATCGTTTCGCCCCCGGCACGGCGCGTCACGACTCTGCGCCGCTCGCTCTGCTGAGACTGCTCCTGCAGCTTGTGCTGGATGGCCTCTCGCGCAGCCTGGATGGCATCGACTCGGTTGCGGGTGCCGTGCTCCAACAAGTAGGCTGGTTTCGGTGTGGTGGTGATGACCCGCCACACGATCTCATCAGGTGTTGCGGGCTTAATGGAGATGACGCCAATACTGGCCTTCAGGCAGGAGTCGTCCTGGGGCCAGCCGAGGTCGGCCATAGTGTCATTTTCAGAAGACGACTGCACCATTCAGCGCGGTTTGAAGCCTGTTGTGCATACGGCTCCTGATAACCCGATATCAGGATTCCTCTGCACAAAACTCGTCTATGCTCAATACTCGTGTGCACCAAAGCGAGGTGAGCATGGCGACCGATACCGCACCGATTACCGAGCACGGCGTGGCCACCCTGCCAGAACAGGCATGGGAGCGTGCGCGTCGTCGTGCGGAGATCATTGGGCCGTTGGCGCAGTCGGAGACGGTTGGGCATGAAGCGGCCGACGCGGCAGCCCAGGCATTGGGGCTGTCCCGGCGGCAGGTCTACGTCCTGATCCGCCGTGCCCGGCTAGGTTCGGGGCTGGTCACTGACTTGGCTCTTGGGCAGTCGAGCGGTGGCAAAGGTAAAGGCCGCTTGCCGGAGTCGGTCGAACGAATCATCCGCGAGTTACTGCAAAAGCGCTTCCTGACCAAGCAGAAGCGTAGCTTGGCGGCGTTCCACCGCGAAGTTGTGCGGGCGTGCAAGCTGCAAAAGCTGCGGGTGCCGGCGCGCAACACGGTGGCACTGCGGATCGCCGGCCTCGATCCGCGCGAGGTCACTCACCGCCGGGAAGGACAAGATGCCGCCCGCGACCTGCAAGGTGTTGGTGGTGTTCCGCCACCCGTCTCCGCGCCGCTGGAGCAGGTGCAGATCGACCACACAGTCATCGACCTGATCGTGGTGGACGAGCGCGACCGGCAACCGATTGGCCGTCCGTACCTGACCCTCGCCATCGACGTATTCACCCGCTGCGTGGTTGGCATGGTCGTTACGCTGGAAGCCCCGTCCGCCGTCTCGGTCGGCTTGTGCTTGGTGCATGCCGCCTGCGACAAGCGCCCTTGGTTGGAAGGGTTGAACGTAGAGATGGATTGGCCGATGAGCGGCAAGCCCAGACTGCTCTACTTGGACAACGCGGCTGAGTTCAAGAGCGAGGCGCTGCGCCGTGGCTGCGAGCAGCATGGCATCCGGTTGGACTATCGCCCGCTCGGGCAGCCGCACTACGGCGGTATCGTGGAACGGATCATCGGCACGGCGATGCAGATGATCCACGACGAATTGCCGGGGACGACCTTCTCCAATCCTGACCAGCGCGGGGAATACGCCTCCGAGAAGATGGCCGCCCTGACACTGCGCGAGCTGGAGCGCTGGCTCACATTGGCGGTCGGCACCTATCACGGCTCTGTGCACAACGGCCTGCTCCAACCGCCGGCCGCGCGCTGGGCCGAAGCTATCACGCGGACCGGCGTGCCAACCGTCATCACTCGCGCTACGGCTTTTCTGGTCGATTTTCTGCCCATCATCCGCCGCACGCTGACCCGCACCGGCTTCGTCATCGACCACATCCACTACTACGCCGATGCGCTCAAGCCGTGGATAGCTCGGCGGGACCGCTTGCCTGCGTTCCTGATCCGGCGCGACCCGCGCGACATCAGCCGCATATGGGTGCTGGAACCAGAGGGGCAGCACTACCTGGAAATTCCCTACCGTACCTTGTCGCACCCGGCTGTCACCCTCTGGGAACAACGACAGGCGCTGGCGAAATTGCGGCAGCAAGGGCGCGAACAGGTGGATGAGTCGGCGTTGTTCCGCATGATCGGCCAGATGCGCGAAATCGTTACCACCGCGCAGAAGGCTACGCGCAAGGCGCGGCGCGACGCGGATCGACGCCAGCATCTCAAGGCAACGGCACCGCCTGTCAAAACCACGCCACCACCGGGCGCTGACATGGATGGGCAGCAGGCAGACAACCAGTTGCCGGCCAAACCGTTCGACCAGATTGAGGAGTGGTAGCCGTGGAAGAATATCCCATCATCGACTTGTCCCACCTGCTGCCGGCGGCCCAGGGCTTGGCCCGTCTCCCGGCGGACGAACGCATCCATCGCCTTCGCGCCGACCGCTGGATCGGCTATCCGCGAGCAGTCGAGGCGCTGAACCGGCTGGAAACCCTGTATGCGTGGCCAAACAAGCAACGCATGCCCAACCTGCTGCTGGTAGGCCCGACCAACAACGGCAAGTCGATGATCGTCGAGAAGTTCCGGCGCACGCATCCGGCCAGAGCCGACGCCGACCAGGAGCACATTCCGGTACTGGTCGTGCAGATGCCATCCGAACCGTCGGTAATCCGCTTCTACGTCGCGCTGCTCGCGGCGATGGGTGCGCCATTGCGACCGCGCCCACGGCTGCCAGAAATGGAACAACTGGCGCTGGCACTGCTGCGCAAGGTCGGCGTGCGCATGCTGGTGATCGACGAGTTGCACAACGTCTTGGCCGGTAACAGCGTCAATCGCCGGGAATTCCTCAATCTCCTGCGCTTCCTCGGCAATGAACTGCGCATCCCACTGGTCGGGGTCGGCACGCGCGACGCCTACCTGGCCATCCGCTCCGATGACCAGTTGGAAAATCGCTTCGAGCCGATGATGCTGCCGGTATGGGAGGCCAATCACGATTGCTGCTCACTGCTGGCCAGTTTCGCCGCTTCGCTTCCACTGCGGCGACCCTCGTCGATTGCCACGCTGGACATGGCCCGCTACCTGCTCACACGCAGCGAGGGCACCATAGGCGAACTGGCGCACTTGCTGATGGCGGCGGCCATCGTCGCCGTGGAGAGCGGAGAGGAAGCGATCAACCACCGCACGCTCAGCATGGCCGACTACACCGGCCCCAGCGAGCGGCGGCGACAATTCGAGCGGGAACTGATGTGAAGCCAGCGCCACGCTGGCCACTGCATCCGGCCCCCAGAGAAGGCGAAGCCTTGTCTTCGTGGCTCAACCGCGTGGCCCTTTGCTATCACATGGAGGTGTCCGAGCTGCTGGAGCACGATCTTGGTCACGCTCAGGTTGATGACCTGGATACCGCGCCACCACTGGCGCTGTTGGCGATGCTCTCCCAGCGGAGCGGCATCGAGCCGGACCGGCTGCGTTGCATGAGTTTCGCCGGCTGGGTGCCTTGGCTACTGGACAGCCTTGATGATCAGATTCCAGACGCATTGGAAACCTATGCGTTCCAGCTCTCGGTGCTGCTGCCGAAACTCCGCCGTAGGACGCGATCCATCACGAGCTGGCGTGCCTGGCTGCCCAGCCAGCCGATACATCGCGCCTGTCCGCTCTGTCTGAACGACCCGGCAAACCACGCCGTACTGCTTGCATGGAAGCTGCCCCTGATGCTGAGCTGCCCGCTGCATGGCTGCTGGCTGGAATCCTATTCGGGCGTGCCTGGGCGGTTTCTCGGCTGGGAGAACGCCGACACTGCGTCGCGCACCGCCAGCGACGCGATTGCAGTGATGGACCGGCGTACCTGGCAGGCACTGACGACCGGCCATGTGGAACTGCCGCGCCGACGCATCCACGCTGGTTTGTGGTTTCGACTGCTACGCACGCTGCTCGATGAGCTGAACACCCCGCTTTCGGCGTGCGGAACCTACGCGGGGTATCTTCGCCAAGTCTGGCAAGGCTGCGGGCATCCGCTGCGTGCTGGGCAAAGTCTGTGGCGACCGTATGAAACCCTGAACCCGGCAATACGGTTGCAGATGCTGGAGGCAGCGGCAACGGCAATCAGCTTGATCGAGGTGAGGGATATCAGCCCGCCAGGCGAGCATGCAAAGCTGTTCTGGTCCGAGCCCCAAACCGGGTTCACCAGTGGTCTGCCGGCGAAAGCGCCGAAGCCCGAACCCGTCAATCACTGGCAACGGGCGGTCCAAGCTATCAGTGAGGCGATCATTGAAGCGCGGCACGACCCCGAGACGGCACGCTCGCTGTTCGCGTTGGCTTCCTATGGTCGGCGCGATCCCGCTTCCCTGGAACAGTTGCGCACCACCTTTGCAAAGGAAGGCATCCCCCCGGAATTTTTGTCACATTACGAGCCTAATGGGCCCTTTGCATGTCTTAGACAGAGTGACGGGTTAAGTGACAACTTTTGACGGTTAGAACTTTCCGGCGCATACTGTCACATAATCGAACGTATATGTGACAGGTATGACATGCTAATCGGCTACATGCGGGTATCGAAGGCGGATGGCTCCCAGGCCACTGACTTGCAGCGCGACGCGCTGATCGCCGCCGATGTCGACCCGGCGCATCTTTACGAAGACCAGGCATCCGGCAAGCGCGAGGATCGTCCCGGCTTGGCGAGCTGTTTGAAGGCGTTGCGTTCAGGGGATACCTTGGTCGTATGGAAGCTCGACCGGCTCGGGCGCGACCTTCGGCACCTGATCAACACCGTGCACGATCTGACTGGGCGTGGCGTCGGTCTCAAGGTGCTGAGCGGCCACGGTGCGGCCATCGACACGACGACCGCTGCTGGCAAACTGGTCTTCGGCATCTTCGCCGCACTGGCCGAATTCGAGCGCGAGCTGATCGCAGAGCGCACAGTAGCGGGCTTGGCCTCGGCGCGGGCGCGCGGTAGGAAAGGTGGTCGGCCTTTCAAGATGACCGCCGCCAAGCTGCGCCTGGCGATGGCGGCAATGGGGCAGACTGAAACTAAGGTCGGCGACCTGTGCCAAGAGCTCGGCATCACGCGACAGACCTTGTACCGGCATATTTCTCCCAAGGGGGAATTGCGCGCAGATGGAATACGACTGCTGTCCAAGATGTAAAAGAAAAACTGGCCTCTACATGGTCAGCACGGATTCGAGGATGACGGCGCTCATCGCGGCATCAATTCACCTATTCACGCCGTCAAATCAGCTTTTTTGTACTGCCATTTGACGCGATGACCGCGAATTGATCGTAAAAACCACCACAATGATGAATAACACAGCGAATTGCGCTGAGAGTGTTTGCCACGACGGATAGATGCCCAGCAGATCAATGCGTGGGATCGATATTGGGCTGGTATGCAATAACCCTGCTTCTTGCAGACCTGCGATGCCCTTGCCTGCCAAGACCACGGCAAGTATGGCCACCAGCAGTGAGCTGGCAGCGAAGAACTGGCCAATCGGCAGGCGCGCACTGGTGCGCAGCAGCACGACTGCCAGCAGGGCCAGGATTCCCATGCCAGTGCCCAAGCCCGCCAGCAGGGGCCAGCCATTTCCTTCTGTCCAGAGCGCTGCGTAGAACAGCACCGTCTCGAACACCTCACGGTAGACGGCGACGAAGGCCAGCGAAAACAAGAACCATGCCGTGCGCTTGTTGAGCGCCGAAGACAGCTTTTCCTTGAGGTAGACCTGCCAACGACCGGCAACGCTCTTCTGGTGCATCCACATGCCCACACCCAGCAAGACCACGGCGGCAAAGAGTGACGAAAAGCCTTCCGTTAGCTCCCGGCTTGCCCCACTGACGCCGACCAAGTAAGTTGCCACTGCCCATGTAATGCCGCCTGCGGCCAGCGCGGATGCCCAGCCTGCATGCACGTAGATCAATACGTCTTTCCGTTCGGCTTTCTTGAGAAACGCCAGCATGGCAACGACCACCAGCAGGGCTTCCAATCCTTCACGTAGCAAGATGGTTAACGCACCGATGAAGGCCGCCACGGCATCGTCGTCGGAGGGGGCAAGCACCTTGTCCGCTTCATCCAGCAAGCCGCGCAAATGCAGCTCCGCTGTCTGCACATCGGCAGGCGAACCATTGGCTATCAATGCCCGGTAGGACACCATCGCGGCTTCGATCTTCTCGAACAGCGGCCGATTGCGAGTGGCCAACGCCGGTTCGACCGGCTCGAAGCCATCGAGGTAAGCAGACAAGGCTAGCTTGGTCGCACCTGCACGGTCGTCAGCCAGCAATGCCGTCACGCTCTCACTGAGTTTGGCTTTGGCAATCGCGGTGCCCTTCGGACTGCTGATATTCAGCGCGCTCGGATTGGCGCGCAAATAGGCCGTCAGGGCTCTGGCGGAAGGCTCATCCAGCCTGTCCGCCAAGACATGCTCAGATGTTTGCGTCAGCACATCCAGACTGGCGAGCGTCTGGCGAACCTGCGCGTTGGCTTGCCAGAGCTTGGCTCCTTCGTCCTTGTCGCTTTGCGTATAAGGTAGCGTGCCAACAAAGAACGCCAATGCCCATCGGTCTTCATCCGACAACGCGCCAAAGCCCTGCATAGCGGTGCCCTGGACACCGTTGCTGATAATTTGGTGTAGCGCGAATAAGCTGCGCTCGCGCGCCCGCATGTGATCGGCCAGCGCGGTCGGCTTGGGGTTGAGGGATGCCGCTAGGGGGCCATCACCGCGCCCTTGCTGACCGTGACAGGCCGCACACTGGGCCTGAAACAACTGCCCTCCCTTCGCTAAGACCGGCATGGCAGTCGGTGCGACTGGAAACGGGTACGCCTTTTGCACCGCACTGGACAGCGCGTGCGCCAGTTTTGCTACGCTGGCCGGATCGGCTTTGGCAGCTACCGCAGCACGCAAAGCGGTCGCTTGTTGCAACAAGCGACCCTTGTCGGTCTGGTCAGGTAATTCTCCCAGTTGACGTTCGGCTGTCGCTGAAAATTCCTGCATTTCAGCGTACTCCGACGCTTTCAGGACAGCACCGTTGGCGACCGCGCCGCCGTAATCGACGGCGACGTAGTCCAGAAGCTGCCAAATCTGTTTGGCTTTGAGTTCGGTGGTGTCGGCTGCGTAGCTTGGCCCGCCAATCAACGCGCAAGTCGCCAACAGCAAAGTCATCAGCCAGCGATAGGTTGCTCGGCAAGTCATGGAAACTCTCGGATTATATCATTGTGAATGATTATAATTCCCATTTGCACCGGTGTCCACCGCCTTGCCTTGGGTTAGCATCTGCATGATGAGCAAAGCAGCACCCGATGTGATCGCCACATCTGCGAGGTTGAAGGCGGGCCAGTGCACAAGCTGCCAATGGAAGTCGAGGAAATCGACAACCGATCCACGCAGCACACGATCCGCGACATTGCCGAGCGCACCACCAAGGATCAGGCTGTAGCCCATCGCTTCGAGACGTGGCCGTTGCTGGCACAGCATGCGCCCCAGCCAAGCAGAAACAGCCAGACCCAGCGTGATGAAAAAGTAACGTTGCCAGCCACCAGCGTTCGCCAAAAAGCTGAATGCCGCACCCGGATTCAGGACATGAACGAGGTTGAAAAACGGGGTGATTTCGACTTGCTCACCGTAGGCAAACGTGCGGATGATGGCGAACTTCGTGAGCTGATCGGTCATGACAGCACTGGCGGCCACGGTGAACCAGACCCAAGCCGATGTGCGGCGGGCCGATTGCCACACAGGGGCGGCCAACGGCAGCAACCACCCGGCGAGTGCCGTGCAGCTCCATCCCAGCGTCCACCCCGCCAACACATCGGCCGGAAAGTGCATTCCGGCCGCGATGCGCGACCAGCCGACCAATGTGGCGTACAGCATTAAACTGAGACGACCACGGCGGCCCATCAAAGGCCAGAGCGCGCCGACCACCATCGCGGCATAGGTGGCATGCCCGCTGGGCAGGCTGTAGTGAAGCTCTTTGTCCCCGATGACGCGCGCCAGGTCGCCAAGGACGGCAGGCGGGCGTGGAAAGTCGAACCATAGCTTCAAGGCGGTGGCGACCAATAACGCCAGCAAGAAGGCCGCGCTAAAACCAATAAGGCGATGCCGAACGGCCGTACCACGCGCCGGGTTTGTAGCCGATTTCGACCACCACCACAGACCCAACAGCATCAGCGGCGCTGTCCAGTAACTTCCCACGAGGCCAAAGAACCATGCCAGTGGTTTCAGCGTGGCGGGCGTGCCTGTGTTGATGGCTTGAAACAACGCGATGTTCAGGCCACCCCAGTCATAGAGAAAGAGTTTCCAGCTCATCGGCGCAACAACCTCAAGCCGTTGCCGACAACAAGCAAGCTGGCACCCATATCGGCGAACACAGCCATCCACATGGTCGCGTGACCCGTGAAGGTGAGCACCAAAAATACCGCCTTGATGCCAAGGGCCAGCACAATGTTTTGCATCAGCACCTGTGCTGTCGCACGCGACAGGCGCACGAAGGTCGGAATCTTGCGCAGGTCATCGTCCATCAGGGCCACGTCGGCGGTTTCAATAGCGGTATCTGTGCCCGCCGCTCCCATTGCAAAGCCAATGTCCGCACGCGCCAAGGCCGGTGCGTCGTTGATGCCATCACCGACCATGCCAACCTTGCCGTTTCTGGACAATTGCTCCACTTCGCGCAGTTTGTCGTCGGGCAGTTGGTTGCCTTGCGCGCGGTCAATGCCGGCTTGTGCGGCGATGGCCTGTGCCGTGTGGGGGTTATCGCCGGTCAACATCACGGTGTTGATGCCCAGAGCATGCAGCTCGGCGATGGCTCTCTTGCTGCTGTCCTTGATGGTGTCCGCAACGGCGAATAAGCCATGTACCCCTTTTGCGCCCACCAGCATCACGACGGTCTTGCCTGCGGTTTCCAGCGCTGCGATGCGCTGCTCCAGCTCTGGTGTGCACTGCCCCAGCTCTTCCAGCATCCGGTGGTTGCCCAGATGGTAGGTCTCCCCGTCGATTTGGCCTTGCACACCCCGACCGGGCAGCGCGCTGAACTCGGCCACGTCGAGCAAGGCAACCCCATCCCGCTGCGCAGCCTGCGCCACCGCTTTGGATACCGGATGGTCTGAGCGGTCCGCCAGACTGGCAGCGATGCTGCGGCTATCCGAGGCGAGTGCATGACCCCATGCGACAAAATCGGTCTGAGCAGGCTTGCCGTGCGTGATTGTGCCGGTCTTGTCCAGAGCCAGCCAGCGCAGCTTGCGGCCTTCTTCCAGATAGACACCGCCCTTAACGAGAATGCCGTGGCGGGCAGCGGCGGCCAAGCCGCTGACGATGCTGACCGGCGTGGAGATCACCAAGGCGCATGGGCAGGCAACCACCAGCAGAACCAGTGCACGGTAAATCCAGTCCATCCATGCCGCGCCCATGAAAAGCGGGGGCAGCAGTGCGACGGCGATGGCTAGGGCGAACACGAGAGGCGTGTACCAACGGGCGAACTGATCGACAAAACGCTGGGTCGGCGCACGGCTACCTTGTGCAGCCTCTACCGCGTGAATGATGCGGGCCAAAGTGGAGTTGCTGGCCAAGGAGGAAACGCGGTACTCGAAGGAACCGGATTCGTTGATCGTGCCCGCAAACACCGGATCGCCGGGGGACTTCTCGACCGGGAGGCTTTCGCCCGTGATCGGGGCTTGGTTGACCGTGGAGCGTCCGTCTAGCACCTCGCCATCGAGCGCGATGCGCTCACCCGGTCTGACCCGGACTCGGCTGCCAATGGCGATTTGCTTGGCGCTTGCCTCTCGCCAGGTGCCGTCAGGCTGTTGCACCGTGGCCTGCTCCGGGGTCAGGTCGAGCAGTCCACGGATGGCGTTGCGGGCGCGATCCAATGACTTGGCCTCGATCACCTCGGCCAGCGCGAAGAGCACCATCACCATCGCAGCTTCGGGCCAGTGGCCGATGAACATGGCACCTGTGACAGCAATCGACATCAGGGCGTTCATGTTGAGGTTACGGTTCTTGAGCGCGATCCAGCCCTTCTTGTAGGTGGACAGGCCTCCCGTCAAGACCGCTACAAGCGCCAGAATGACGACCGACCAATGATTGCCGTTGTGGAACCAGTAGACCGCTTCGGCCGCTGATGCGGCGATGAGGGAAATACCGAGTGGCCACCAGTTGGTCTGCGTTGTCACAGGGGACGCCGATGGCGACGCGGCCATGGCCTTGTCCTCGACCTGCGCCTCGAATCCGAGCGCTTGTAGTGCCACAAGCACATCCGGCAGAACCCCGTCAGCATGGCGTACCGACAACGTGCGCTGCATCAGGTTGAAATCGAGACCGGTAACCCCGGCCACGGTGCCGAGCTTGTTGCGGATCAATGCTTCCTCTGTCGGACAATCCATCTTGGCAATGGACAGCTTGGTTGTCTGCCCAGCCGACGCCTCATCCATGCGCACAGCTTGCATGCCGATGGCCTTCAGTGCCTGTTCAACGGGAGACAGCGAAGGCAATTCGTGCTGCACGGTCAAGGTACGCTGCATCAGGTTGAACTCAAGACCAACCACACCCGCCAGCCCAACCAGCTTGCCTCGGATCAGCGCCTCTTCCGTGGGGCAATCCATGTTCTCGATGCGGTACACCGCTTGAGCCGATCCGGTTGTCGGCGGGGCTTGTGTCGTGGGTTGCATGATCGGCCCAGCCGAGCAGCCACACGCCTTTGAAGCGCATTCACTCATGGATAACTCCTTCAAATCTTCTGTACAACCTCCATTAAAAACTCTATAGTTACTATAGAGTCAAGTGATAAATGGAGATTGAGGCATGGAAATCAGAATTGGCGATCTAGCCAAGCGCTCTGGGTGCGAGGTCGTGACCATCCGCTACTACGAAAAGGAAGGGCTGCTGCCAAAGCCAGCGCGAAGCGGTGGCAACTTTCGGTTGTACAGCGATGTGCACATCGAGCGTTTGCAGTTCATTCGTCATTGCCGTTCGCTTGACATGACGCTGAGCGAAATCAGGATACTGCTGGGCCTACGAGATAACCCTGCTCAGGACTGCGGCGACGTCAATACACTACTGGATGCCCATATTCGTCAGACCGAAGATCGCGTCGAAGCGCTGTTGCAATTGAAGCGGCACTTGCTCTCGCTGCGTGAAAAATGCTCGGGCGCTCGACGAATAGAGGCATGTGGCATCTTGCAAGGTTTATCAGATTGCAATCATCCGGGATGCAACGCATAGCATGAGTTGTTTCGCACGCCGACATTGGCCTGCGATTTTGGATTCGTGAGCGGCCTGCCTAATTGGCATCGGAGAAGGTCGTGCGGCTGACTTCTGATATTCCGTGCAGTCGTCTTCTGAAAATGACACATAGAGCCCAACAGCCACCCGAATTTAGGGGTGGGGGTGAAGGGCGCATAAAGGCTCTTGCCTCCGAACCTGCCAGCTGCGCACAGCACCATCCTCTCGGACTGGCTGGACTTGGGAGAAACGCCGGCCAGCGCGAAAGCCTTGGCGCGCATCGCGTCCAGGCTATCGTTTGTCGCCTCATCAAACACTTTGCGCACAAAGCCCACTGCGCGTTCATACATTTCGGGCCACTTGCGCGCCTCAATCCCAAAGCAGGAACGCGCTATGGGTTCCGTGCCCAGCCCCCAGTAGGTGACCGCAAAAGCTGCCAAGGTCTGTGGGCATACCTGGCCGAGCGAGACAGATCCAGCCAGTCGGGTTCCGGCCACAGCTGCGCGAGGACGTTTGGCCCTGCCTCATGCAATTGCCTGGAATGTGCCCTGTGCTTCGCCGCATCAGGTATGAATGCGCCTGCGTCTTGCATCTTTGCTCGGGAGTTATCGGGCTGCGCGTTTAATCAGCGAAGCGATAGCCGGCGTAGCAGTGAAGTGCGACATGAGCCTGATTTTCTGTTCCGGCAGCAGCCGAGATTCGCTGATCATGTCGGGCCAGCTGTCGTACGCCAGACGCACGGTCTCCTTGATGATCGCGCTCGCCTTCAACTCAGACAGACCGGGCAATGCGTTGCAGATCTCTCGCACCACTGAGGGAGTGATGCGTGCGTGCTTGCTGCCCCCTGGCGTGAACCTGAGCGCGTGGCCACGCCCGTGCATGTAGGCAGAGTAGGCCACCACGTCATATGCCGGAGACAACTCGGGCGTTCGCCCGTCCCCGTACAGAAGTCCGAAATTCTTCAAGTGGCCGTCAAAGTTTCCCAGCAAATCGTTGACGGTGATCCGCCGCAGCATTTCAAATGCCGCATCCTGGCCCAGCTTGGGTTCGCTGATCAGCGTTGCCAGCATGAGCGAGTAAGCCGCATAGGGGTGCGTGTACTTTTGGTCGGGTGGTACGCCCAGGATCTGCGCGAAATCCTCGCAGTGCACGTGCTTGGTCTTTTCGCGGTCAAAGCGCCTCACGGCCAGGAAGTGCCGGCCATCGCCAAGGGTGTAGGGCTGATCCGCGTGAATCTGCTCTAGCGGCGCAAGTTCCACCTCGCACACGTTCACCCCTGCAGCTGCGGCCAACCGCATCGAAAGTTCCTCCACCTGTGGCAGCAGCGGGTATTCGACCGTTGGCAGCTTAGCAATGATGTGCACACCCTTCGAGTTTTTGGTCCTGGCCACGTACCGGCCACCATCGCGCACCAGGGACAGCTTGGGCTGCACCCCTGACAGTGACGTTGCTTCGGGCATTGGCATCGGGGACACGGACATCTCCAGCGCATCGTTGTTCTGCGTGACGATTCTGGCCATGCTGTCGCGGTCGGTGCTTGCCGGGGAGACATAGACAGCCCCCGGAAGGTCTGTGCCGCATAGGCTCAGCAGGCCCATGTGATCTCCCTTGTCCAGCCCGCCGATTTCCTCAAGGTGCCGGCGCAATGGGCCTTCTGGCAGCATGTTCTGAAAGAAGTTGGGCAGGGCCTCGCCATCGCCATTGAAGAAGGGTTGCATGGCGTATTCGGACAGGAACACGGCGCGTCTGTCACGGTCACTCACCCAGGCATTGCGCGAGAGGATGGGTGCCGTGTCGTCCATCCAGTAGGTGCGCTCGGGCACAAGCCGGGTGATGGTGTTGCGGCCGGCTCCGTACTGAAACAGCACGCCAACGCGGCGCCGGCCGGGTCCGATAAAAACGTCCAGGGCGCGATACCGCATCGTCAGTGCCCCGCCGTCGATTGCAGCAACAACTCCACATCGGAAAGCACCGTGCGGGCATCTGGCTGGGGCTGGGCGAGAGATTGCGCGGCCTCGCGCGGGACCAAGACGAGTTCCAGGCCCAGCTCTTGGGCTAGGGCCATGGCGGTGGTCAGCCTTGGTGCGCTCTTTCCGCCAAGCGCAAGCCTCACGCCTTGCGGTGAGAGCCCGGTTCTGGCAGCAAGCTCTATGTCGCTCAGGCGGCGCACCTTCTTAGCGTCCTTGAGGGTCGAAGCGAATTCCTGCAGAGTGCGCATGATATTAAAATGTTGTTTTAACCATAAACGACACATTTATAGCACTTTCCAAGAATGTTACAAGCAACATTTAAGTATCAATCTTTAGCAAAACGATAAATAGATGTGGTTTGTCAAATGCAGACCAAGCATTGAAGGCGTGCGCCGCCCAAAGGCAACACCTCAGCCTTTCCATCACCCACACGTCGAAGAAGCCCCTTCTTTTCCAGGCCCGACACGGCGCGTCCCTCGGTGCGCTCGTAGGTCACCACTTCGCCGGCTTGTTGCGGGCGTCCGTGTGGATCATCATCCAGCAGGCCGACCATGTAGCCGTGCTCAGCGGGACTCAACTTGATCTTGCCGGCCTGAATGTTGTCGATCTTCATGGGACATTTCCACAGGATGTGTTGAGATTGCTTGGCATCTTCACCGCAAGGACGGCGATTCCACTCACGCAGTGCCTCGGGCAAGGGATTCAAGATGCAAATCGTGAATGTCGAGTCAGGGCAAGTTGGAACCATCGGTAAGGGGTACTCGAAAAACCGCTCGACCGAGCCCAAGGTAAGCCACCCAACGAACCCCGACCTGCTGCGACTGCTGACGGTTGGTGAGCACGCTGCAGTCAAAGGGATCGACTCGCTGTAGGCGATGTTTGGTGACGCCATTTGATATATGGCTTGCCATGTGGCATCTATTGCCATATACTGCGATATATGGCACAACATCACACATCGATCCACCGACCGACAGCCCGCGTCGGGTGGAACAACCGCTCGCAGACGGTCACGATGCCGCTCGAATATCGGTTCCCAGAGTCTGTGCGCGAGGTCTTCATTCGAAGAGAAGGGGAAAGCGTCGTTTTAACGCCGCGCCCGACTGACTGGTCAGCCTTCTTTGCGTTGGGCATGACTGCCTCGGCCGATTTCATGGAAGAAAGCGAACGCATGCCAATTCAGGAGCGCACGTTTTGACAGCGCAATTGTTCATGCTTGACACGGATACCTGCATCTTCCTCATGCGAGGCGAGTCCCAGACGCTGGCGACTAAGGTGCAGTCGGTGCCTCTGCAGCAACAGGTGATGTCGGCAGTGACGTTTGCAGAGCTGGCCTATGGTGTGCAGGCCTCTGCTGCCGCCAAGCGCAAACAGAACCAGGCGGTTCTTGACAGTTTGGCCTTGCACTTGGCTGTGCTGGACTGGCCTCAGGATGCGGCGAAACACTACGCCGAGATTCGCGCAGACCTGAAGAAACGGGGCGCGCAGCCCGGCGCTGCTGATCTCATGATTGCAGCACATGCGCGCGTCATGGGAGCCGTCATCGTCACGAACAATGTGAAGGACTTTGGGCGCGTGAAGGGCCTGCAAGTCGAGAATTGGACAAAGTAGGAAACAGCCATGTCATTCAGCCACCACCGAGCGCAGAGAGCAAACCATGCAGGAGGGCATGTGGCCATGGCCGTTGTGCCGTACATGCCAACAACGGGCGTGCCCGCTGCAGCACGCGCGAATTTTCAGCCCTGGGCGTGTATCTTCCATTGCGATGATGATGGCCCACGGCATTTCGTTGCATTTGGCGGTCGCTCAGGCATGCAGTCCGCAGTGACCGAGTATCTTGGCTCAAAGGTCTAGGAATGAACATGGGGCACGCACTCACATCCACTGCCGCGTGCCAAGAGGCTGACGCCATGGCGCTGGAGAAGGCCAAACTCGGCGATGGTTCGCAGATCCTGGAGTGCACTCGCCAAGCACTTGACAGCTATGACCTTACCTACAAGGTGCGCAGCGCTGCTGGTGCAGTGAAGTCGTTCTATTGGACGTTTGACGGCGAGACTTGCCGCCATGCTACCCAGACTGAACTGCTGGGCCTGCCCGAAACTGCACCGACAAAAGCGGCCCTAGCGCTGCTCAACTGACCGAGGAAAACAACACTACCGTGAGAACAACTTGCTAGGCTGGTTGTAAAAGGTTGTTTATGGTAGTACAATGCAACTAACTTAAAGGAGTGTCGCTATGGCTGTCGCAATGAAACTTTCTGATGATCTTGTTGAGGACGCAAAGACTGTTGCTGCGGCTGAGCATCGCTCAGTTCCAAAGCAGATCGAATACTGGGCGCGAATCGGCAAGGCGGTTTTGGACAACCCCGATCTCCCCTTGCGGATGATTCAGGACACGATGCTGTCCCTTGAAGAGGCGAAAGCTGGTCATGTCTCGGCCTACCAGTTCGGATAAGCCATGGTGTTGAGGGCTCTATCGACTTCCTCCTTCGACCGGCTTGCCAAAAAACTGCATGCAAAGGACAAGACAGTGCTCGATGCAGCGGTGCTGGAGGTTGCAAAGAATCCCCTTATTGGCGAAGAAAAGCGAGGTGATCTGGTGGGCGTGTTTGTACATAAGTTCAAGCTCAACAACCAGGAGACATTGCTTGCTTATAAGTTGCAACCCGACAAAAATAAGCCCGTCGAATTTGTTTTGATGTCGGTTGGGCCGCACGAAAACTTTTACTCTCAATTGAAGCGCTCTAAGTAAAGGAGATCGCTATCAGCAGTGGAGCTGATGGGCGCCCTTGGCGCTACGCAAATTGCGGACGATGAAATTGTGGGAGCCGCCAGGTGTTGTCGCAACGACGCTTATCTGCCTGCCAAGGTTTTCGTCGCAAAGATGCGACCCGCCATTGTCGGGCGATAGCGTATCTTGTGAATACACGGCTTCAATGTTCTTCAGGTGGAACAACACACTTTTCGGCGCATGCCGATGGCCTGGCTCGGCTTCTGTGCACCAAAGATGGCGTTTCTTGTGACAGATGGCCTCCATTTTTCGCAGGAGCCGACCCCCAACAATGGCGTATCTTGTGACGGATCTTTGATTCAGGGCATACAGAGCTTGCTTTTGATGATGTGGTGCATGCAGGGATGCGAACTAACGACCGTAACGGTAGGACGTTGGAGTTGTGTTCGGTGGCCGACTTGCTTCAAGTGTTGCATCTCTTGTGAAGAGTTCCGGTGCTCCAGCTGGCTTTGCAATCCGCCCAAAAAGGTGAGCGCACCTGCACGCCGTCCAGTGGAATGTTGGCCAGCCAGGCCGCGTTGATATCAAAGGCGGCCCCGGTGAAATTTGTACAGTTGCCATTACCCGCGGCATACGTCGAACACGCGCGTCAGTGCATTGAAGTCGAACTGCGCAAGGGTGCGCTCCTGCGCGTTACGTAGCCAGCAAGCCTAACGGCGGACTTCGCCAGTTGGACGGCTGCGCTGCTGCGATGATTCGAATCAACGCGGCCTGGCTGGCCAACATTCCACTGGACATGCGTGCGGGTAGCGGATCTGGATCTAGGAGCCTATGTGGCAACGGATGTGGCTGCAGCAGTCTCGTATTTGCGTGTGCGCGCCGCCAGTGAAAAGATCACGGGCATTTGGGCAGAGTCAGCGGCCATCCTGCCCAAGGCCAGGGCGGCACCGGGCTAGGAAACCACCGATTGCCCCCATTCTTATGGTGTAGTAACATGGCTACATTGTTCACATATCGGAGGTGCTGCAATGACCATCACCACCCTATCAAGCCGCGAGTTCAATCACGGGACGAGCGCGGCAAAACGGGCCGCAAACAACGGGCCAGTGTTCATTACAGATCGAGGCCACCCGGCCCATGTGCTGATGAGCTTTGAGGAATATCAGCGGCTAACCAAGCAGCGGCGCAACATTGCCGATGCACTGGCAATGCCGGGCATCGCCGACATCGAGTTTGTGCCGCCGCGTGTGACCATCGAACCCCGGCCGGTTGATTTCTCATGATGTTTGTTCTTGATACCAACGTGGTGTCCGAGTTGCGCAAAGTACGGATTGGCAAGGCCGATGCGAACGTGACGGCATGGACGGAAACAGTCGATGCCGCCGACCTCTTTGTGTCAGCCATCACCATCATGGAGCTGGAGCTTGGCGTTCTGTCGATTGAGCGCAAGGACGCCACCCAGGGGGCCATGTTGCGTTCATGGCTTGGGCAGCACGTATTGCCTGAGTTCTCCGGCCGCACGCTGCCAATTGATACCGCCGTGGCGCAACGCTGCGCCCGGTTGCATGTCCCCGACAAGCGCGGCGAGCGCGATGCACTCATTGCGGCAACGGCCCTTGTGCATGGCATGACGGTGGTTACTCGCAACGTTGCTGATTTTCAGCCAACGGGCGCGGTCATTCTCAACCCGTGGGAGGCGATGCAATGACCGCTGCCCATGAGCGTTACACGACATGGCTGTGGTAACGCTCCGGGGGCACTGATGGCAATCAGCTCCCCCAAGGGCTGGATAGTCTTTGCTCGACTACTGCCTGTATCGCAGCCACGACCGCAGCCTGACCTGGATGACGAAGGTGACCCGCTCGGTTCGGATGTTTATTGAATACTTATAGAGCAACCCCGCCGAGCGCGAGACCTATCGCGTGTTTCAAAACATTGCCCAACGTCTCTATGCCGGTACCTTTGACCGGGAGTCAGGCCTTGACTCGAGCGGACTGTGCTGGGCACCACGTTCGCCACAGGATGCCTCGTACAGCGGGTAAGCGTGACGGTGTCTTGGCACCACACATAGAGCGCGTCTGGCAAGGCAACATGCGTGTCTACCGTGCTGACAAGGTCTGGAAGTAGATGAACTGCGATGGGGTTCGCGTTGCCCGCTGCACGATCGAGCGCTTGATGACGCCTGGGCCTGCAGGGCGTGAGCCGTGGCAAGGTGGTGTGCACCACCATCAGGGACGCCAAGCTGCCACGCCCGCTGGACAAGGTCAATCGGGTCTTCAAAGCCGAACGACCCAACCAGTTCTGGGTATTGGTCTTCACCTGCGTTTCAACCTGGCTAGGCTGGTTGTACGTGGCTTTCTTGATCTACGTGAACGCCCGGCGCATTGTGGGCTGGCGGGTCAATAATTCCATGCACACGAAACTCGTTCTGGATGCCTTGGAGCAAGCGCTGTATGCCAGTCACGCCGATAAGACGTCTGAGCTGCTCGTCTTGTCCAGCATCAGAAATGCCGCTTTAGGATCGATGATGAATAGGGTCGCCGTGACAGGATACCGGGAAGTCATCGGGTCGATAGATTCTCCGGCGGTCACATGACCTTGAGTCGGATCAGGCCAACCAGCCGGTCGGCATACCTGACGAAAGTGGCTCAATTCGAAGTTGGCGCCTAAAGCAGCAGTTAGTTGCAGGCCAGTGAGGTTACCCAATGGTCGCACGTTCAGTGTACCGGCACCTGGCAGTCGCATGTACAATGACATCTGGGTCGGTTTTATTTGGCATGCCGGCATTGGATGTCATGCGACAAAAAGCTCCAGTTTGGAGTGGAAGTGACCGAACAAGGTCTGGTTTTGGCAGTTGGAGTCGATTGAAACCGTGTCTGGTTTGTCGCCTCATAACCCAAAGGTCGGAGGTTCAAATCCTTCTCGCGCAACCAACAAAATAGCGGTTCTCGCTAACAGTAAACGCCCACTTTTCAGTGGGCGTTTTTGTTTGTGCCCAAGTTGTGCCCACTCTGTGCCCGCGTTGTGCCCACGCGGATTCAGCCGATCACTATTGCGACCATTGGGTAGATTTGGCACGTTTTACTTTAGTGACTGACTCTTCAAGGTTGGTTGCTGTCAGCTAATTCTGTAAATCTGACGTCCGCTGCGCCTCAAAGTGAATCGCCTTGGGGCGATTCAAAAGAGTTTCCGGACTTTGTGTACGACCGAGCTAGCTGCTGCTCGATCAAGCTGTTTTGGCGGCGCAGTCACTCAGCGAAACAGACAGGTCAGCAGCAGATGGGCTTGCGATGGCCGATCAGCAAACGGCCGTAGGAGAATGAAGGCCTGCTACGTCGTCTACGTAGCCTGGCAGCGCTGGAACTTCTCGACGCGCTCCCGTAATATCTTCCCCATGAACATCCGTCACCTCTCCAAACTGCGTGAGGCACAAACCAGATGAAGACGCGTCCTCTCATCGCACTGGACGCAGACGGCGTCCTGCTGGACTACAGTCTGGCCTATGCGCACCTCTGGGAACGTGCTTTTGGGTATTTCCCGAAGGAGTTGGACAAGAATGCATATTGGCCCTTGGACCGCTGGGAAGTCGAGGCGCTGGATGGTGAGAGGCTCTCAATTTTCAAGGATTGCATGGATGAGCAGTTCTGGTCCACGATTCCTGCCGTTGAGCATGCAGTGCAAGCCTGCCACCGATTGCACGATGCTGGATTCAACCTCGTGTGTGTCACAGCGCTGCGCCCGCAGTTCCAGAACGCACGTTTACAGAATCTGCGGGATGCTGGATTCCCCATCGAACGGGTGATTGCAACAGGACGCTCCACAGGGGATCGCAGTCCCAAAGCTGCTGCTATAGAGCAGTTGGGTGCTGCGGCTTTCGTGGACGACTATTTGCCGTACTTCAAGGGCATCAAACCTAGCACTCACCTCGCTTTGATATGCCGTGGGTCAACTCGATCCCCCAATGTTGGGCCTGATCTGAAGATTGTTCATTCCCAACATTCGAGTCTTGCGGCATTCGCGGATTGGATGCTGCGAAGCGGGCCGGGCAACTCTGGAATCAGCAGCATTTCATAGTGCTTCAGCCTCTTCCGGATCTCACGAGCCAAGCCGACGCATAGGCAGCACCGTCAGTTGTCCTAAAACCGCCGCTGAAGGTGCACCACCCGGTACCAGATGTGAACCCCATCGCGCCGTACCTCCTGGCCAGCCAGGGTGATGGCTGACTGGATGTCCTCGGTAAAGAGCTCATCCACCTAGGTTTGGTTGTCGAGTACCCGGGCGGTGTAGTGATTCGGCGCTTGTTGGTCGATATGCAGTGACAGAAGCATGGGCGTGTTCTGAGGATGAACCGCTATCGTAACGATGCCCCCTGAGGGCACTGCCCCCAGTCTCTGATCCCATGAACACCGTGTACGCAAGCCCGGAAACATGCAGCCCGGTCAGACCGATCTGGGTACCAGTGCGTCCAGCATGGCTGGCATATTCGACCAGTTGGGTCGGCGTTACTCGCCGCGCTCCAGGACACGACTAAGGTGGCGCAGTCGGCTCTGGAGGGTATTCCCGTAGGAGAGTCCCCGTATCGGGAGCCTAAATCGCGCTGCTTCCGCTTTAGGCTGGGAGCTGCCGGTCGACCACCCAAGGGCGGAGGATCGTTTTGACCGACACCGGTCGTTCTCAGCAGAGACTGCACGCGGCCAACGCTCAAGAGCGCCCCCCGAGTATGTCGACAGCATGACCTAGACGGCGACCAACTCGGCCAACTTGGCGGCGACAGCTGCCAACGACCCCTCCGTCGTGCTCAGGCCACTACGCGAGCCAAGCAGAGGGCTGACGTCACGTAGGGCTTCATACGTCGTATCGTGCACAATGGGAACGAGCAGATCGCGCGCGAGAAGCGCGGACAGCTCCTTCTCTGCGATGCCTTCGCCTCGCACGCGACTCAGCAGCGAAGGGGTCACCAGCACAATCCCGACGCGGGATTTCGCCAGCCCTTTGTCGATCTCGCGAAGCAACGACGTGCCAAGGGCCACGTCCTTCTCGCTGAACCAAACTGAGACGCCGCGCGACTCAAGCTGATCGTGCAGTTCCTTGGCCGCACCTTGCCGGTCGTCCCAAGCGTGGCAGAGGAAAATGTCTCGCAGGTCAGGCAGCGCGGCTCGACTTTCGATGCTGCGCCGCACGGGCGTGAGCGCTCGAACATCCGAGACCGTGTATGACACGGACGAACCGGCGCGTGACCAACTCGGCCTGGCACCACTGCTTTGTCCGCCGCTGCTGCCCGACGAGAAGTAGGACGGCGAATACGACCCATAGCTGCTGTAACCGCCGTAGCGGCCGTAGCGGCCACGGCATGAAGGGCATGCGGCTGCAGCGCTTGAGGAACGATGACCTTCGACGGGGGCGGTACATCTGGCCATGGTTCAACCCTTGGGCGGAAATTTGTCGTTGCCGTGGCTGTCCTTGGACTGGATCTGCCCGTTGCGTCCGTGAATCAGCAGCTCGGTGCCCTGGTTCTGCGAAATGGCACGCGCCCGGTCGACGGCATCTGTCTTCCGGTCGAAGAGCTCCGTGGCGCGTTTGCCGCCTGCGCCCTGGACAGCCCATCCATCTTCGCGCGGAACCACATGTTGATTGCGTTTCGTCATTTCAATCATCCTTGTCACAGCTGAAGTGCTGCTCATTTGTATGTGCGGTGACAAGCAAAAACGCGGACAAAATACCCCTGATGTCCGCAGCGGCACGAATCACCGCACATACTTATAACGGGAACAAGGGGGCTCCGTGACAGTTAAACGACTACCAGATAGCGCCGACGCGACGGCCGAGGAAGTCTGCGAGGCAATCGAAAGCCTGTCCGAGGCAGAACTCGGGCGCATCCACCGCGCGGCTCAGTACGCCCTGTTCGGTACCGAATACACAGACCCGCTCGAACTTCTGGGAGAAGCAGTCCAGCGGACTCTGGAGGGCGTCGGCGTCAAGGGTGGCCGCCACTGGCCCAGGGACGTGCACTTCGTTGCCTACATCATCAGAACCATGCAATCAATCGCTGACGGATCAAGCGTTTCCGTTGTCCAGACCCGGACCGCCCACCTTGAGGCGATGGCGGGCGACGAGGGCAGTGCCGAGCTGGCTCTAGCGCAAGCAGGCTTCTCCTTCGCCGATGTCGTTCAACAGGCGCTGGACATCGAGGAAACAACCGAGCGGCTAAGCCGCGCTGCCGCCGACGCCGCCCTCATAGAGGCCCATTTCGCAAACGACGAAGAGATCCAGTACCTCATCATGGGTGACAAGGATGACCTGAAACCAGCCGAGATCCGTGCCGCCTCGGGCATGAACCAAACGCAATACGACACAGCCCGAAGACGGTTTCGCAGAGGCCTCAATACCTTGATGCCAGGCAGGAGGAAATCATGAAGCAGTCCAGACAAAGCCAGGAAATCAGCTTCATCCGCGCCAGGGCGCTGGAAGACCTCGCGAACACCAGCGACGACGAGATCCGGAACGAGTACCGAGAAGCTGGACAAGACTTGAGCTCAGTTGCTAAGCAAACGCATGCCAAGCTTCAAGATGTGGTCGCGGCCGGCATGCGGGCAAGGCTTGCTTCGGCCAAGGCAGCTAGCAAGGCGGCGGCTGCAACCCATCCTATCGACCGGATTCGCCCAGCAATGGAACGACTCAAGGAAATCGTCACCGAGGCGTTCCAGCGCGAGCCCAAGATCGCCATGGCATTTCGAGACGGCAAGAAGCAAACCGACGAAGACTTGGCCACGGTCTACGACGATCTGGTGAGGATGGGAGTAGTCAAGCCGGAAGACCATGGCCGTTGAGTATTCGACCCTAAGCCTGCCTGAAAAGCTGCTCTGGCAGCACGGCGTCCGCGAGCCTTCCCACATCGACTTAGAAGCCATCGCAAACTACAGGGGAGCGGAAGTTGTCTATCGGCGTTTATGCGGGTGTGCGGCGCGCCTCGTCGCTGCCGGCGACAAGGCAGTGATTAGCGTTGGCCTTGGCACGTACCCCGGTCGCCAGCGCTTTTCGTTAGCCCACGAATTGGCACACTGGATTTGTGACAAAGGTCAGGGCTCGTTTCGGTGTGCGAACGAGGACATCGGTCCTCAGAATGCCGAAGCGAAAAACATCGAGGCTTACGCGAACGTATATGCAAGCCAGTTGATCTTGCCGAGCTACTTAGTTGATCCCTGGCTTGACGGCAAGCGCACCAACCTAGACACGGCGAAGGCGCTGGGGAATGACTTTGAAGCCAGTTTGACAGCGTCGGCAATCAAAGTCGCCAGGCGCGCTCAAACCCAAACCTGCGTCGCGTGCCACAGCCAGACTAGGCGGGTCTGGAACCAGAAGAACCTTGCGTTTCCGCAGGATTTCTACGTCAGGCAGGAGTTGCACCACGACACTGCAGCGTTCGCGATGGCGTTCGGAAAAGCCAGCGGGCTATCCAGGCCAGTCAAGGAAGCGGCCGATCACTGGCTGCAGGGACCCGAGGCTTATCGGCGTACCGTGGAGACGCAGTCGGTCAAACTCCCTGACGACACCGTCTTAACCATGATCACGTTGATACCGACGAAACCATGATCGCATCGGAGGAAAAGACTTTCCACGTACCAGATCGTCAGTACCGACTTGCCTCTACAGGCGAGGAAGGGCTGTTTGACTTTCTGGAGGATGACCCCCCACCTGTTGAGACTGAAAAGTCTGTGCCTTGGTGTGACAGTTTGTCCGAAGCACTGCAAACCATCAACTCAGCATGGCCCCTGTTGTATGGCATCTTTGTTCACCCTGCACACCGGGAGGAAGTGTGCAAGCTCTGGCATGCCCAACTCAAGGAAAGAGGCGAGGAAGACTCTGTGCGTTCTCAAAAACGGAAGCACTGGATGGAGCTCTTCGGGAAATCCGCATGAGCATCACAATTCCAACGCCGACAGTGAACGTCCACCCCTGAGATTGGGCAACCGGGTGGCACCGGATGGCAGCCTGTTTGACACCAAGACGCGCGGTCGCCTGATGAGTAAATCGAGAAAAAACTGGGCGATTCAGGCAGGCACACTGGGATTTTTGAGAGCTACCCTTATAAGGGTAAATATTTTATGCAGCTAGGATTTCAAGCTTAATCAAGTGCCTAGCAAAGAAATCAAAGTAGCGGCTTTCATTCTCCACGAAAACTACGATATTTTCCTTTGCACGAGTCAGGCCCGTGAAGACCATTTCTGGACTGTCATTATTATTGACAAGTAAAAAAATTAGAGGGGATTCAAAGCCCTTGAAGCTGTGTGTGGAGCTGAGTTTCATTAGTCCACTATTGAGATTAAAACCATTCTTCTTGGAAGCACTGATCTCCTGATATTTTTTTGAGTATTTTGGGTGTTCTGATACTTCCAGTGAAGGAAAGGCGCACAGGGTTTTTTCTTTGTGCAATTCAGAGGTTCTAAGAACATGATCGAGATCTCGCAAGACAATTTCTTGAGAAGAGATGATGGAAATGTCATTGGGGTGAATGCTATGTTCTTTGGCAATCTTAATGATATGTGCCGCCAGCTCATCCATATTTCGACGATCAAATGTGGTGTATGCCTGAACTCCAATGCTAGTGAGACTCATTTGAAAAGACTCGTCCGAGTCCAGCTCATATTCGTGAAACAGAAATGACCTTTGAAATGAATCCACCAATGGAATAACTGGAGATTGCAAGGTGTAGCGATAGCTCTTAGTCAATTTTATCCAGGTGCCAAAACCTTCAACGACTTTAGAGCGCCGCTCTCCATCCAAAGCCCGCTTGTAAATGTTCTGTTTCTCGTCACCAAAAAGGAGCATTTCTCCATTTTCAGTGAGGAAGTTTGAACGAATTAACTTGATCCACTCTGGCTTGTAGTCTTGAATCTCGTCAATCAGGATGGTGTCGTAGATCGTCTTGATTTCTTTGCCTTCAAAGACGTGTTGGTTGCTGTAGTAGGTCGCTTCCAAGTAGAGGTCGCGTTCTGTGGCAATACGTCGCGCAGTGGCAGCATCTTTACCGTCATATTGCAGATGTTCGGGAATGACGACATCAATTCCTGCATTGTTCAATGCAATGGTGATGAACCGGTGGTAGTTACTGATGTCAAAGGCAGACCAAGGGAAGTCCTCACGGACGGCACTGATCTTGTCGTGAATGTAGCTGCCCAAGGTAATGTTAAAGGTCAGCACTAGAACCCTACCTTCATGCCTCTTATGAGCATTGACGGCCCGTCCAGCGAGCACCACAGTCTTGCCTGAACCTGCAAGACCACAGACCTTGTTTCTTGCTCCGGCTTTACTTTGGATCAGCTTAGCTTGTTTTTCTGAGTAGCTGGGCAGCTTGCCCTCATGGGCATAGTGATAAGGTGGGTTGAGTAGCCGCTTAAATTCGTTGTAGACAGACTCATCAAAGAGGGTGTCTTTAGCGAAGATGGGGAAGGTGAGTTTCTTGAGTTTATCTCTGTGAAGTGACAGAGCTAGATCGCGTTCAAACCTGAACTTGCCACGTTCAATCCACTCACGAGATTTTTCATAAGATGCAAAATAATCGGGATTACCCTTGAGCTGCTTTTCATTTTCAAGTGCTTGCTCGTGAAGGCGGTCTAAGTGTGGCTGATATAAGCGGTCAAGTGCTCTCTTGCTGCCATTGTGAAAATACACATAGGTCTTGATCAGCTTGAAGAACTTCTCACTCTTCAGACTCTTTTCAAGCAGACCATTGACATGGATTTCAAAGAAGTTCTTTTTGTAGCGGTAAGCCTGTTGGAACGGAGATTTAACTTGCTGCGAGCCAGAGGGGAGGCTAACGGCCCACTTGTTATTTTTGTCAATACTGTAGAGATCTAAATTCCAGTCTTTGACCTCGATAATTATTAAACCCATGACGGGTGACATGAGGACGATATCTGGTCTATCCCCATTAAAACAGGGTTGGAAGTACACCTCAACTTGGTCGTCAAAATGCGACTCCAAAAACTCCAGAAGAAATACCTCGCCCTCAGTCGGCTTTTGTTTGGCAGATTTTGCTGCTTCCAAGGTGGGGATAAGGACGGCCATTTATTATTTTTATGATTGTAATTACAAAACTTGCCGTTCTTGATCGATGAACCGGGTCTCGACCGCGCCGAGTACGGGACGCATTCAGTGCGCAGAACCAAAGCGGCACTGATCTACCGGCATACCAAGAACCCACGCGCCCTGCAACTATTCCTGGGGCACTCCAAGCTTAGGTCAACAGTGAGGTATCGCGGCATCGAAGTGGACGATGCCCTCGATGGTTCCGTGGGCGGCACAGTTAGTCTGTAAATGTTTTCCAGGTTTGGGTGGAACGTTGCCATCATTCACTTCATCGAGTGCTCGCCCATCGAGATGGCGAGCTGAACAGATGAACCGCGCACGCTCAATCGCGACGGCCGATTGATTGGGAAGGACTGGTAAGAACTCATAAAGTCACGGCTTGCATGAAGCGATCTAAAAGAGGCGTCAGGACAGCACGTCCCATCCACTCCACATGGTTGGTTGAGTTGTCGTTTCTGACGTCTAAACCCCAGTCAAATTTAAGACCACATTCATTTCCGAGCAAGTAGCGCGGGTGCCTGTCCAGTGAATGTTCTTTATCCAACAGACCGTACTCGATCACAATGTCAGAACCGCCCACATCACTCAGGATCGCAGCAAGATCTGCCTCGAACACCTTTCCATCGTCAACGTCGATCATTGCCTGACCAGCTGTCACCATGAGCTTGAAGATTTCAACCTTCTCTGCTTGCGCGGCCCTGATCAACGCTTTTAAGGATCGCACGTAGCGATCAGCCGAACGCGTTTGTTGAGAGTATTTGTCTCGATAGCGGAGTTGAAAGTACGGGTCAATCAAGACTACCTTCGTAGATATCTGAAACAACGGTCTAGCGACATCGGCGTAGGCAACCGGAGTCCTTGGTATGTGCCCCCCACTGCAGTCGGGGAGGGCATCGGGATCGCTGAGCACATCTGCCACTGCTCGACAAGGTGGTTTTGATCCGATGGGGCCAATAAGTCCTTGTACTTCCTTCAGGTGCTCTGCATTCTTTACCCACGGAAGAGCTGACGAGTAGCGCGTGTTCGTGGGCAGGAGAGATCGTTTGGCTCTGCGCAGCAACTCCGTCAGACGCGCACGCTCGATATCTCCTGCGCCCGGATACTGCACTCCGACATGCGCGTGCCAGTCGGACGGGAAGTTGACAATGAAGCGTCCGTGCTCAGGACCGAACTGCCGCAGGAGAAACGCCAGTTCAAGAGCCGTGGACGCTGCACAGGGATCAACTCCGTAACGATCATTCATCGAAGAGCTCCGTCCAACGCTCCTCGAAAAAACCATGCGGCCAACGGTCAATGAACTCGCCTTCACGGGAAATTCGGAGATGCTTCACTGTGGACATTCCGTCAGGATTTGGGTCCACGTACAAAACAACCACACTTTCGCGACCAAGAGAGTGAGGGTCAAGAGAACGATCTGGGTCAGCGGCTTGTCGAATCCTCCTCAACAAACGGAGCAGGAGGTGCTCGCTGTGGGTTTCGGCAATGATCTGGTGGCACCCCCTAGCGTTGTGGCCACCAAAGTCTGCATCTCCCAACGCCACAATCAGAGCGTCTGCCAGTTGTGACTGCAAAGCCGGGTGCAAATGCAACTCTGGCGGCGCTGGTAATGGCTTTGCCAGCCGAATCGCGCAGGTTCGCGCTGAATCGTTCCGCTGGAGAGTTCCACCACCTGGCATGAAGCCATCGAGATGTCAGTCGCAGAAGGTGCTACTGCCGATTTGCTGACAAGTGCGATTTTTCCCTTGACCATCTTGAATGAAGGTAGTGTTGCCAATCCTTTGCGCAGAGCTGCCATCAGAACCAAACGTACTGTTGCCGATGTGCTGGTACGACTGACCATCGTTGGTGTGCGTGCTGTTGCCGATGTTTTGGTAACTGCTTCCGTCTGAGCCCAAAGTGGTGTTGCCAATGCGCTGGTACGACGTGCCATCGCTGGAAAAGGTTGTATTACCAACCTGCTGGTAGCTGGTCTGCGCTAATAGTGACGTTGCGATGAATGCCAGCAATATTGTGGCGACGCGCTTGATCATTTGTGGATCCTTTTATTTGACGAAAGCAGTTCAGTCACAAATTGCACACGGAACAGCGGGAAACCAAAGCAACATCGCCGTATTTTCCCTATCTTTCTATCGCGAGACGGGCTGACAAGAACATTCGGGCGCTGTGACGGCGGTGTTCAAAATTCAGCGGCCTAACAGTTTATCACTGAGCTTGCACGCGTTTATTTCGTATAGCAAGTTGACCATCCAGCGGATGCTAACACGGGGACGGGAAGCGGAATACGAGCCTTCGTCGGCGACGGAGTACCCTAATAAACTGTTTTGCGCAGTAGCCCGGCCCGCGCGCAATTGGTGTGCACAGCGGTTGTCGGCGCAGCCTCGATAAGCGTCCAAATCAGTCGACCTGGCAGCATTACCAAGGCAGCAGATCTATTGTATTGGTTTTTGTTTTTGATTCAGGGTGCATTTTCTGCAAATGTGGGGGTCTCGATTCCGTAAAGTTTGTCATATAGATTCGGTCTTTTTATATCCTTTAAGTATTCAGTACTCTTTTTCTCGTCGCCATAATATCTAAGTAGATTGCCGTACATCACTGCAAGAACTTCAGTTGTAAATCTGCATAGAATTTCATTATTTTTTATACCCAATAGGGCGATTTCTAGTTGTCGTACGAGTTTCGGATCTCTTTCAGTATATGGAGAATATTTAAACTCGTAAGGAAATTTCTGTTCATCCAAGCTTCCATGAATTAGCCATCCGAGCTGCTTGCTGCTTAGAAGCATTGATATAAAGTCTGAGGCTGTTATAGGAAGATTTGTGTGTTCGCGATAGAAAGAAAGCACACACTCATGCAGGCGGGCTTCCACTTCTTTTTTTTCAAACAAATAAATGTAGGATTTAAGATGATCGGCTGACATGTCATCCCTGAGTATCATTTCAGGGTATTTTATGGTTCTTGAATGTAATTCTCCATCTTTCCCTTGTAGCAAGTGGATGTGTTCGTGTGATAACACTGACTCTTCGACTGCTTTTTCGTCTTTTGGTGAGATGATGTGGATGCTCGAATCATCTGAGGATATTTTTGCAAAATATCCTAATCTTTTATTCTTTGAAAAAAAAGAGACGATTAGTCCCTTAATACTTAGTGCAGTAATTATGCAGAAAGCACTTCCGTTAAGAATGGCTCGTGTGAGCTTTGATTTCTTTGCAACGTAATTTTTATAAATGCGTAGAGTTGATAAGGTGTCAGGGTCAAGTGTCTTCGAAAACTCAGTTGATAATTTATTTTCTATATCTGGATCGCGATATAATTTTGAATAAGTAAGAATGTCATTTGCTATGATCCCGAGGCCTTGCATTCTAATTATCGAAAAATGACCATTAACAATTTGGCATTGCAGCGGTATGGGTGGAAAATCTCCGAAATCGTCAGAAAGTTGCGCTACTGACGTTTTTTCTTCAACGTTGTATAAGTGGTGAAATGGTCTTCTCGTGGCTTTCATTTGCTTCAGATGTGTGTTGGTAGAATATTTATTCGTGTGTATTTTGAATGCAACGTCATAGTGAACGAGTTGTGTGTTTAGCGCAGAATTTCGCGGACGCGAAACTGCCCCGACCCTCATGCGCGCGCGATAGGAACATCCTCCCACCGTGTGGTGTATTGCGGTGTGCGCCGCAGCTGCTTCATTCCCCATGTTCGGGCTTTGTTGCTTGCGCCAGTGCTGCCGATGTGCACGGTTCCTTTGCCATACCGGCCGTTCAGCGCGTCTACCGAGGTCATCAGTTTTGACCGGTCACGGCCAGCAACTTCCTCAAGGTCCAGTTCCCCCTGCAGCACGCTGCCGGGCACAAGATCGAGCAGCATGACGCCAGCTTTGGAGAGTTGGTAGCCTGGCTGAAAGACTTGCCGAATCCCCATGCTTGCTGCTTGCACAAGGAGAGCCGTGTCGGAAGTAGGGCGCCGCAACGGAACGACAACGGAGCGGTGCATTCGCGGTCCGGGTCTGAATGGGTTTTGGCGATCCATCTACTTGATTGCAGCCCTTTTCAGGTCCAACCACATTGCGCGCAGTGGGCCACGGTAGTACCAAATCAACCCGCACATCCAGTAAAGTGAAAGTGACGCTGGTGCATTGGCCTCGCGCATCAACGCAAGTGCCGCTGGGTTCATGAAACGCCAGTACAACCAGTAGCACCCATCAACGGTAAACCACGTCCAGAACAGCATTGCCGGCCATTGCCGCCACCGTCGCTCAACCATGACGTGCATCGACCATGATGCTGTCAGGTACGCCATAGTCGCCATGATGAAACTGACCGGTATGTCCCAGTCGGGTGCATCGTAGTAAAAGGATCCAACGACCAGCAGCCCAATGCCGATGGCAAGTGTCGCTAGCTTCCAAGGGCGCTGCAGTTCGGTGAACGAGTCCATTTGAATCCGGCTATTGAAAAGTGCTTGCAGCAAAGCTGCGCCGGTTCATGACTGATGCTCCCAAATCTTGGTCTCGAAGTCGTACTCGTATCTGGAAAATGCATCACCCGCTGCTGACGGTATTGCGAGGTAGGGTTTGCCATCCGTTACGCGGTAGATAACCCGCGGCTGAATGAGAGAGGGCGTCAGGTCTGGCAATCGCGATGGGTGCTTTGGCGTGAGTAGTTCCAGTGAGTCTGGATAGTGCCCGGTTTCAAGACGGAAGGACTCGATGGCCTTTGTGATTGGGGCGGCATTTGCCGGAACCTGCTCGTCAACTTTATACACATGGATCAGTGAGGCTATCGGCACCAGCACCATGACCGCCAATCTCCTGACGCCATTCTTTACCGAGTCTTTGGAAAAAATCTTGTGGATCACAAGCAATGGAACGCCAATGACGACAGCGACCATCAGAACACCCATTGAAAATAGCCCTGTTCCATACGTCAAGGCTGGCGCGACCGATAACAACAAGATCCAGAACCAGGTCCAGCGCAATTTCCGAACCCACACAGCCCACAATCGGTGCTGAGTTCCAATCATCGATGCAGCGGACATGCTTGCAGATTGAGTGGTTTGACTTGCCCACCTCAATGCAAGCCACGCCACTGTCCCCAAGACGGCTGCTATTGCACAAAGCTCATACACCGCGTCGTGCGTGACCAGGCCTAGCAAAGGATTCGCCCTTGAGAATGGAAGCAATGGTTGAATGTCAAGGTGGATCAGGCTGTCGAGGGCCACATGGCTCAAGGTGCCGATCAATGCACCGCTCATCAAGGCGGTTTTTGATACAGTTTCTGGCTGAACCAGCCGGTGCAGCCCGTAGTGAGTGACCTCCCGGTTCCAATTCCTCAGCAGGTAGCTGCAAATGCCTCGCCCCACAAGCATCACAAGGCATGCAATGGCCAATGCGCCAAGAATAGTGTGCGTTGGGCCGTGCAGAACGTCGCCGCCGGTCAGCATGCGGACACCAGGTTCAATGTCCATCGCGATCTGAGCCACACCGAACGTCATCACGCTGAAGTGTCGGTTGAAACCCGGCTTCGCAATGAGCGCAACTCCCATATGAAATGGCGTAAAAGGCAATTTCAATCTCCAATTTGAATCTTTAAAAACGCTGCGAATCCTTGGACGGTCTGCGCCGCACTGCGCTGCGTCTGGGTATGGAGCGGCCAAACTTTTGGAAGAAACTTGTCAATGGCGCCAAATATGCTTCTTGGCATGGCGTTTGCCGACGGTGATGATGGGGCCATTGTCACTGGCTTGCACCAAATAGCGAACATCTGAGCATACGTCTCACAAGAAACAAACCAGAAGGCAGAAGTTCATGCGAGCGCCTCCACTGGGTTAAAAACCCAAGGCGACAGCCTGACGTTTGAGGGCTGCGATGTTGCGCTGGCGTTGCTGCACTTCGTATCGTTGCTGCCCCTGATTGTTGCCATCTACGGGGGCCACTTGAAAACGGGATCAATATTTATTGCCAGTGGGGGAGGGCTCAGAATTTCGCGGACGCGAAACTATCCGACCTTCATGCGCGCGCGATAGGAACATCCTCCCACCGTGTGGTGTATTGCGGTGTGCGCCGCAGCTGCTTCATTCCCCATGTTCGGGCTTTGTTGCTTGCGCCAGTGCTGCCGATGTGCAACTGGAGATCCCCCAGCGAATTGCACGATGCCAAGGTTCATGAAGACGGCGATGCGCATATAAAAACTGAAAAACACAAGACAAGCTTACTGTGTCGGCTTTCATCGTCGACACCCTAGACATGAGGCGCAAGCGTGATAGGCGGTCGAACTTACAGGGTAGATCTGTATGCACTGCTAGCAGCTCGCAGAGTTTTGCCTTTAGTAGATGACAGCAATCTGACCAGTAGCGTGCGTTCGAGGGCGAACAACGGATGACTGCAACCGCTGCATAGCTGACCATATAGGAAAACCTTCAACGCCCCAAAACAGCGCCCGCCCATCGTCGGACTTCAGCCTCACACAAGTGGCAATAGAGACTCTCCGCAAAAACGTCGGCTCATTCCCCCACCACCAACATATCATCCCAACAAGTCGTGTAAGCCGGTGACCTGCGCTCCTGCCGCATGGCCCAGCTTGCACGCTCTCCCAGCGCCTCGACCCCTGCGCTGGCCAGCTTCAGCGTCCCCCGCCCGTAGCGCTGATTGAGCTCATCGAGCACCCCCATCAAACGCTCACGGGTGCAGTCTTGGGCTTCCTGTGGCTCCAGATCAAGCTCCCCTTGCCGCAGCTTTGCGCTGTGCAAATCCAGCAGCATGACGCCTGCCTTGATGAATGCGTAGCCCGGTCGGTAGATGCGGCGAAGCCCGGCCAATGCGGCATTGACTACGGGCACCGTATCGCTGGTGGCCCGCAGCAGCGGTACGGTGATGGATCTGGCGTACTGCGGTCCTTTGCGATATGGGCTGGTGTGAATGAACACCAGCACATAGGCGGTGTGGCTGGACTGCCTGCGTAGCTTCTGCGCCGCCATGCTGGCAAACGTGCTCACGGCCTGTTCCAGGTCCGCAAGCCCACTGACTGGCTGCCCGAACGACCGGGTGCAGGCGATTTCCTTCTTAGGTGGCGGTTGATCGTCCAGTCCTATGCACGGCATGCCTTGCAGCTCTCGCACCGTGCGTTCCAGCACCACGGACCAACGCCTGCGCACGGTGGCCGGATCGAGCCGAGCCAGGTCCAGCACAGTCTCAATGCCTGCAACCTTGAGCTGGGCCGCGATCTTGCGCCCCACGCCCCAAACCTCTCCCACATCAGTCGAATCCAGCACCGCATCCAGATCTTCACGGGGCAATTGCGCGAGGTTGCACACCTGGGCCAATTTCGAGGGGTAGGAGCCGGGTTTGCGTTCAGCCGTCTTGGCCACATGGTTGGCCAGCTTGGCGAGGGTCTTGGTATGGGCGATACCGACGCCGCAGGGTATGCCCACCCACTGCAACACCCGGGCACGGATGGCATGGGCTCGTTCGGTCATGTCGCCCCGGATGCCACTGAGGTCCACAAAGCTCTCGTCAATCGAATACACCTCATGGCGGTGACCCAGCGCAGCCACCAGGCTGGCCATGCGGTCAGACATATCGCCATACAGCGCAAAGTTGGCCGAGAGGGCCACCAGGCCCGCCTGGTGTTCCAGGTGCCGGATCTCATGCCAGGGATGGCCCATGCGCACCCCCAGTTCCTTGGCCTCGTTCGATCGGGCAATGGCGCAGCCATCGTTGTTACTCAGAACGATCACCGGGCGATGCTGCAGGTCCGGCCGGAACACCCGTTCACAGCTGACGTAGAAATTATTGCCATCCACCAGCGCGTACACAGGGGGCCTCCAGCCGTGCTTAGAGCGCCTGCTCGGGTTGATTGTCGAGACGTGTCATAGAACCGGGCACCATCGGATTCAGTTCTGGAACCGCTTGACGCTGGCGAGGACGACACCCCAGACCTCGATGGTCTGGCCCTCCTGGGGAATGATGTCCGGGAATTCCGGGTTGGCTGACAGCAGCTTGAGCTTGCCGACACGCAGCCACAGCTTCTTGCAGGTGAAGGCCCCATCGACCACTGCCACCACGATATGACCATGGCGCGGCTTGATAGCGCGGTCCACCAGGATCACGTCGCCGTCGAAGATGCCCTCGTCGCGCATCGAGTCCCCCCGCACGCGTAAGGTGTAGGTGGCCTGGGGATGCACGATGATGTGCTTCAGAACATCAATCCGCTCTGCCTGAAAATCCTCTGCAGGCGACGGAAACCCCGCACGCACGCTCGTGTCAATCTCCAGTGCCGTCAGTCCAGGGGCATAGGGCACAGGAGTGGAGCAGGAAGAATGGAGAACCGGGTGCATGGGGAAGGGGAGCCAGGACAGGCGAACAAGCTGCAGACACAAATACTGTTGTTATATCCAGTATATTCCCTGCTGCAGTTCTCGGGCCATGTCCGACTGGAATGGTTTGCCCATCTTTTAAGCGCTGCGCTGCAGGCCAGTACTGGCGCAGGATGGGCGGGTTATCCCAGGAACTATCCACAGCATTGACCCCGTGCATTGGGGACAACGACACACCACACAACGACAGGACAGGGCATGTGCAGCCACTACCAGGGCATCCAACGACCCGAGACCTATCGGGAGATCTTCAAGGCTGAGCCTCCTGCCGCCCCAGGCAAGGAGGACATGTGGCCCTGCTACCAGGGCAGCTTCATCCGCAGGCACCCGCATGCTGATGTGGGCGATGAAGCCGTCCCAGCCCATGAAGCCCTGATAGGACAGTTCGGACTGGTGCCACACTGGGCTGACGATCTCAAGCTGGGTCGCCACACGTTCAATGCCCGGTCCGAGACAGTGGCCACCAAGCCCAGCTTCCGGGATGCATGGCGTCAAGCCCGCCACTGCATCATCCCGGCCATGGCCATCTATGAACCGGACTGGCGTTCGGGCAAAGCCATTGCGACCCGCATCAGCCGTGCGGATGACCAACCCATGGGGATCGCCGGGCTGTGGGACCAATGGAAATCTCCGGGGGGTGAGACGGTACACAGCTTCACCATGCTGACCATCAACGCAGACCGACATCCCTTGATGAACCTGTTCCACAAGCCCACCGATGAAAAACGCATGGTGGTGATTCTGGAACCGGAACAGTTTGAAGACTGGCTTCAAGCACCCGCGACCCGTAGCATGGAATTCCTGCGACCCTTCCCAGCCGAGGGCCTGCGGGCGGGATAGAGCCCGAGCAATCTTTCCAAAAGCATGGGGCACTTCGCCCCCATGCATTGATCCAGCATAAACCAACCGATTGAAATGAAACAGACCGCGTTATGGGCGCGCATGTTGCGCCTGACTGCAATCCTGGCACTGACCGTAACCAGCGCAGCCCATGCCCGGCTCCCCGTCTTTGAAGCCCTGGACAGTGCATCAGGACATCCGACCCGATTTGCCCAATGTCCCCAGTTCTTCGTGGATGGCAAACCACCCGCCATACCGGCACGTCCCAAGCTGCGCGAGCTTTGCTACGAAGCCTTTGCAATCTTGCACAGCGGGGAGACCAGGACGCCGGTCTATGTGGCGCAACGCCTGAATCGCCAATCCATCGAGGACGCTGACGAGAAGAGAGCGACCAAGTTCTTTGCTGACGCGCGCCTTCCCCGAGGCGAGCGTGCCGAACTGGAGGACTACAAGCGATCGGGTTACTCCCGTGGCCACATGGCCCCGGCAGGAGACATGCCGACGCCGACAGCCATGGCCCAGAGCTTCAGCCTAGCCAACATGGTGCCGCAGGATATCCAGCACAACGGTGGTGCCTGGGCCAAGATCGAGCAGGACACTCGCCGGTATATCCGGCGGGCCAAGGGCGATGTGTTCGTGATCACCGGGCCGGTGTTCACCCCGGAGAGTCCCCACATCGGTAACAACGGGGTCAGGGTTCCAGCCTACCTGTTCAAGCTGGTGTACGACCAGCATGACAACCGGGCCTGGGCGCATTGGCAGGAGAACCGGGAGGAGGAGCGGGTCGGCAGGCCCATCACCTACGAGGAGCTGGTAAAGCGTACGGGGGTGGAGTTCTTGCCGAGACTTGCGGGCTCACAACCGAATTGAGGGTGTTTTGCACCTCTGGTGAATACCGCCCACAATGGGGCGTCCCTGGTCGGACCGCCAACACAATGTCGATCGAAGGTGCAACATGACGGGACCGTCAACTGATCAGCTCTCGAACCAGTTTGATTTGCAGGGCACTCCTGCAGGGGGCACGCGTTAAACAGCGCTTGAGCCTGCTCGCATCAACCGAGCCGTTAGTACGATGAACTCCGGACCCGCGCGGAAGCCCGCGAACAGGCAACAGAGAGAAGAAATAATGAGGGCTATCTTCATCGACTTCGATGGCGTATTGCACCCAGCCGGCGGGCCTGCAGGGTCCTGTCTTCCCTTCGAATGGCTCTCTGATCTGGCAGCCATTCTCAGCTCGCACCCGGCGATTCGCATCGTGGTGCACTCCAGTTGGCACCTCACATACCCACATGAAGAGATCCGCGAGTTCTTGAGCGCGCTGAGTGCCCATGAGATCGATATCGTGGGACCCGGAGAAAAGCTGCAGGCCATCACGGCGTACCGGAGTGCCCACCCTGAGATTGAACGCGGCCTTGTGATTGACGATGAGCCCAGCGAGTTTCCAGCGGGATTCCCTCTTCAGGTGGTGGCCTGTGACCCTGCTACCGGCATCAGCTGCCAGCACGTCAAAAGCCAGGTCACGGCGTGGCTGGACCACACCAACACGCATCCCTCAGGATGCTGAGCGGCTGCCGGGAAGCACATAGTGGCGGTCAGGCAGAGGCCTGTTAGCGCTTACTCATCAGGCTGGTATTCAAGGAGATCGGCTACCGTAACTCCAAGATAGCCACACAAACGGTTGATTGCATCTATTTCGATTCTTTCGACTGTCTCTTGATACAGCCGCGTCAGCGTTCCGCGATTGATGCCTGTATCGCGGGCGACATCGCTGATTTTTAGCTTTCTCTCGCCCAACAAACGGCCTAAGTGGCAGCGGATCATGGTCTTTAAAAGATGTTTTTAATCTCTAGGAGGTTAAAAAAGCTTGTGGAGGATTAAAAAGAGGTGCACAATGCTCTCCAGGAGATCAAAAAGAGCATTTGAAAGTCTTTCTGGTCTCCTAGTTTAGCAAGCGATAACACCAGGAGCAAAGAAATGAACACTGAGGAGCTAACTTATCTGACAACCGACGAGCTGTCGACGCGTATCAAGTACGACGTGCGCACGATCCGCGAGCGGCTTAAGGACAGTGTGCTGATAGAAGGAGTCCACTATTTTCGCCCCTTTGGGGGAAGGAAGATTTTGTACATATGGGAGAGTGTCCAGCGCGACATGATGTCCGAATCACGAGACCGGCCGATAGGGATAAGCGCTATCCCGATGGCCAATGGTGGGGTGCTGCATGCCTAGCATTCGAAGCAGAGTGGATAACGGATTGCTGTTTTTTGACTTTCGATTCCATGGGGATCGATGCCGCGAACAGACGCTACTCAGCGACACGCCAGCAAACCGCAGGAAGCTAGAAAAGGTTCTGGACAAGATCGAGGCAGAAATCGCGGCAGGCACGTTCGTCTACGCGAACTACTTCCCCAACAGCAAGGCGCTAGCCCGCCTGGAAAGGGTAGCAGTCCAAACCGACCAGATCGCAGTAGCGCCTGTAGGTTGCGATGTTCATACGGCTGATCCGATCGTGATCGGAGACGATACTGGAAGCCAAACGCCAACCTTCTCCACCTTCGCCACGCAGTGGTTCAAAGAGCACGAGATCGAATGGCGACGCAGCCATATCCGATCCCTGCGCTCCACCCTAGACGGTCGCCTGATCCCTCACTTCGGGCAAAAGGTGGTCAGCAGCATCACCAAATCCGACATCCTTGCCTACCGCGCCACACTCGCCAAAGTAAAAGGTCGCGGAGACAAGGAAGGACTCTCACCCAAACGGATCAACGAGATCATTGGCACGCTTTGCCAGATCATTGACGAAGCCGCCGACCGATTCGAGTTTACGACGCCCACGACCAACATCAAACGACTGCGGGTGCGCAAAGTCGATGTGGATCCGTTCAGCCTGCAGGATGTAGAGAGCATTCTGGCGACCGTCCGTGCGGACTATCGCAACTATTTCACCGTGCGCTTCTTCACCGGCATGCGCACCGGCGAAGTCCATGGCCTCAAATGGCGCTACGTGGATTTCGAGCGCCGCCTGATTCGGGTCCGGGAGACCTTCGTTCTTGGAGAGGATGAGTACACCAAGACCGACGGTAGCCAGCGGGACATCCAGATGAGCCAGCCGGTGTTTGACGCACTGGCCAAACAGTACGAAGTCACAGGCAAGTTGTCGGACTACGTGTTCTGCAACCTCATGGGCGCACCGCTGGACAACAAGAACTTCACGGACCGCGTCTGGTATCCATTGTTGCGCCATCTGGGCATGACTGAACGTAGGCCCTACCAGATGCGCCACACCGCGGCCACCTTGTGGCTGGCTTCCGGTGAGGCTCCTGAATGGATCGCACGCCAGCTCGGCCACACCTCTACCGAAATGCTGTTCAGGGTTTACAGCCGATACGTGCCCAACCTCACGCGCCAGGACGGTTCGGCCATGGAGCGTCTACTGGCCAGTCGGCTTGCCACCGGCAAGGTCTTGCGCATGGACGGCGCTCACCTGCAGCAAGTGGGCGATAGCAACCTATTCGCCGAAGCAGGGGGCAGCAAGCGGGCGACCATGCCCGTGCCTAAACCCCGAGGCGTTGCGGTGGGAGCCTTAGAACGGGCCCGAACAAACTGGTCACGCACATCGCAGGACATCACCCTGCCCGAACGCCATGCGGGCGAAGACCCGCAACCCCCGCCCCCGGGCGCGATGCGTACTCACGTCAGACGGCTGAACCCGCTGCACGCCTGAGGCCGCACTAAGCCACCGTCGACACCTCCGAACCCCGCTGGCACCAAGCAGCGGTCTGGGCGGAGCTTTGTCCGACGCAGTCCCCTCGCTGTGTCATCGCCCACCTCATTCACCTTCAGTCTTTCATCGCCAGGAAACCATGAACCCCATCACTGTGCGCCGATATCCCCGAGCCCCATATTCCGAGAGCTGTTACGTGCCACCGGCACCAGCGGCTCCACAGAATAGGTCGTTGACCTCCAGAGTTGAGCAAATTCATGGAGTCGCAAACCTGCTCGATCACCTGCCAGCCTGCGCCAACAAGAGTCTGCGCCGCTTTATCGCCGATGTGTTCAACAAGGCACTTCTTGCGGCGTACTCCATACCGGCGAGGGTCGCCTGGGCGCCCGAGTGTTGCCAATCTGCAGAACATTCCCTGCTCGACTGGAGCCTTCAGATGTCCAAACGCGCCCGACGGTATCCGGCCCTGCACGCATGGGAGCGGGATGTGGCAGTCGCAGCCGCTTTGGTCGCTCCGTGTGGACTGGCGGGCTACCTGCATGACCATCCCGACCGAGACCCTGCGCTCAGCCTGAATAGCGAGGAACGCGAAGAAATTGTCGCGCGGCGCCTTGTGATCCTCGACGCCCCCTTGCGCCGCTTGCGATCACGTGATGCCGAATGCGGCAGCACGTTGGGCGCAGTGCTCGACGTCAGTGGAGACGAAGAGCTCGACCGCCAGCAAGTCGCGCGCATCACCGCCGCCATCGGCTTCATGGCAAACCTCTGACTATGCGCCCCACACGCTGAACAACTAGACCCCAACATCCATGAAACCCACATCCAATCCAATATCCAAGAACGCCTCTTCCGCTGGCTCCACCCCTACCCACCTCGTGCAGGAGCACAAGGGCCTGTGCATCCTGGCGTTGCCAGCAAGCTTTCGCAAAGCGGTCCCCGCAGCGCGCTGGGGGGAGATCCACCGTGAACTGCATGCCCAAGTGCTGGAACTCATTGAGCGACTGCCCGGAGCGGTTCACTTCGTCGCGATGCCCCTGTGCGTAGCCCAGATCACCGGCGACATAGACCCGGCAGAGATCGGTCAGCGGTTGACTCAAGAGGACTTCATCCTCGAGCCCCGCGGGCGGACGGGAGAAACCAGCAGCCGTGCGACCACCCGCAGGGCAGCCTCCAAGAAAGGAGCCTCCCGTGCGTAATCACCGAGCCCGACAAGGAACTCAGGACATGTTCGGAGCCCCCCAGAGTCAGCGTGCTCTGCAGGTCCAGGCTGAGCAACGTGCCCAGTTGCTCGGGCAACTACCGCTGCTTTCTAACCAGGCGCTGGTGCCATTCGTCACAACGGTTTTTGCATTGGATGAACTGGTCGCCGCATATCTCCTGCCTTTGCGTTCTGCGCCCCGAGAACTGGATGAAGGAGATCCGACTGCACTGTCGCAGTGTTTAGCGGCCATGGGGCGTGCCCGCCGTTGCAGAACCTTGGTCCTCAAATCCAGCTGGGAGCCCGTTGCCGTGGCGCTGTTGGTCAACCCCTGTGGCTACTACCTCTGCCTGCGCGAGCTCATGTTTGGACGTCACTACGTATCGACGCCTGACATGTACCAGCGGATTAGCCATGTCAGAGCAGATGTGCTGAGCAAGCCCCTGCAGGCACTGTGTGAAGCCGACCCCCAGGTCGGACGTTATCTCGCCTGGATCTTGGGGTTTGGTTCCTACAAGGGGCTGGATGTCCGGCGGGCGGTCGATATGCAGCGGGCGGTGTATCGCGAGACGCTATGGATGAACTGACTCACTGGCATGGCCACGAAAGGAGTCAACGATGCACTGGATCATTCACCTGACGCTCCTGGCGTTGAGCGCCATCAACGCGTATCTCATCTTCCGCAGGGATTGGGATCCCATGGACGCCTGGCTCTTTGTAGCGGGTGCTGCGGTGGCGCTACTCCTCACGTTACTCCTGCGTCTGCTCTTGAAGGTCAGGCCCGAGGAGCGCATCGCGCTCCTGCACGAAGTGGCCAAGACGGCTAAAGCCGATCTGGTCGCCTTCCTGAAACGGATTCGCTTCTGGCGTTGATAGCGATCTCCATTCCATGGCGGTCACGCGAGATGTGACCGCTGCAGAACCCAAACACAAATTTCCACCATCACCATGAAAACAAAGAACATTCAATTGCGGTCGCATATCAACGAACGCAGCGCTCAGCTACGACACATCGCCGCAGAACTCAAGACCGAGCTCTTTGGGATTGATGACATCATCGATCGCGTGATCGACACAATACGGGCGTGGTACGTCCTGCCCGACATCATCAACCGGCCAGTCATCGTGAACCTGTGGGGGCTCACCGGTACGGGCAAGACCCAACTCATTCGCAGCCTGTCCAAAAAGCTCGGCTTCTATGACCGCCTGATCGAAGTTCAGATGGACGGCTATTCCAATGGAGGAGGGGTGTCGATCGGCTCCATGTTGTCAGACTCGGCGATCGCCGAGGGCACTCCCGGAATCCTCGTACTTGATGAGTTCCAGCGGTTCAGGACCATTGACCGCGATGGGCGCGAGCGCAAGGTCGAGCACTACATGGATGTGTGGGGCTTGCTCTCCGACGGGAAATTGCCTCCCAACATCAGCTTCCTTGGGGATATTGAGCGCAGGTTGGCCGAGGCTGCATATCGTGACGAACACAAGCGGGTTGGCGTGAAGTCGGATGCTGACGAGGAGGATGTGGTCGTTGGGCTGTTCGCGCGAACGCCCCGCAATGATCTTTCGAAGTTCGCTCTGCCGCCGTATCAGGCCCAGGAATTTAAAGCGACGTTGAAGCTCAAGGAGTCCATCATGGAAATCATGACCTGGTCTCCGCAGGATCTCCACAGTCGCTTGGTTGCCTTCACGCAGGACCCCCATGCGTGGGAGACGGATTACTCGAAACTGCTGATATTTGTCTGTGGCAATCTGGATGAGATGTATGCAGATGCCGCCAGTCGCGTGGAGGACTGCGACACGGATGCTGATGTGTTCCATGCCATGACCCGCAAGCTTTCGCTCATTGATGTGAAGCGGGCGTTGAGTGAGCGCTTCAAGCCCGAGCAAATTGCCTGTCTTGGCAACAACCACGTCGTCTATCCCAGTCTGAACCGCTCGACCTACCAAAAGCTCATCGAGGTAGCGGTGCACGGATACTTGAAGGAAATCGAGGCATCCAGTGGACTGCGCTTTGAAGTGACCGATGCGGTCAGGGAGCAGATTTATGCCAATTCGGTGTTTCCCACCCAGGGCACCCGTCCGGTGTTTTCTTCCGTGCATGGTTTGATGAGTGCGCCGCTGGTGGATTTCACGCTGTGGGCGCTGGAGCAGGGCGCCGGGCCAGGTGAGGAGCTGACCATCGATGTCGACCCAGATGCCGGACTACTGATCGCGCGATGGGGCCACCGGATACATACCGTACCCGTAGCGTTTGAGATCAGCAAGCTTCGTCAGCGACCCGACCCAGACATGCGGGCAGTTCTGGCGGTGCACGAAGCGGGGCATGGTCTGATATACGCCTTGCTCTTCCGGCAGGCTCCGCTGGAAATTCGCATCAACATGGCGACCTTCTCCGGGGGCTACAACAGCTTCAATGCGCTCAAAGTCAAAACCCGCGGCAATCTGCTCGACGCGGTGTGTGTTGCGCTCTCAGGTCGCGCTGCCGAAGAGATGGTGTATGGCATGGAGTCGCTGAGCTCGGGCAGTGAGAACGATCTCAAGCTGGCGACGCAGCAAATGGCGGCCTTTATCCGGCATGCCGCGTTTGGTAAGCGCATCAGCCATGTGGATGTCAGCACGGAGGCCGGGGAGGATATCAACACGGATGTGGCCGGTACCAATTCAGAAATTGAAGCAGGTCTGCAGACCCAGTACGAACGTGCGCAGACTCTGCTCGCTGAAAACCGGGCTATCTATCTTCGGATGGTCAACGAGCTCATCAACAAGGGTCAGCTGGAGCCGCAGCAGATCCGGGATTGGCTGGGCCTGTCGGAGTCGAAGGTGCCCAAGGATGCGCTGGAGCCATTTGATGCAAAGTTGAGAGAGTTCGAACGACGCCATTCCCAACGGCTCACGAGTGTCTAGGGAATCCGGGGCGATTCATCCAATTTGAAGCACTGCGCCCTCAAGACAGTTGACCGAGCGCAGGGACCTGTATCCATCTGTGATCGTGACGGTAAGATGGGACGAGTGATTTCTATGCGTCCAACCCGCTCTTTTGAGCCGGGTTGTGCGGCCAAATTCTCTCAGCCTCCATGCTCGACGACATCAAAAAAACCCTCTGGGCCACCGCCGACAAGCTGCGCGCCAATATGGACGCCGCCGAATACAAGCACCTGGTGCTCGGCCTCATCTTCGTCAAATACATCTCCGACACCTTTGCCGCCCGCCGTGCCGAGCTGACAGCACGCCTGACCAACCCCGAGGACGAGTATTACTACGGCGATGCTGATCCTGCGGACATCGAAGCCGAGCTGGAAGACCGCGACTATTACAAAGAAGTCAACGTCTTCTGGGTGCCCGAAGGCGCGCGGTGGGAAGCCCTGCGCAATGCCGCCAAGCAGCCCGACATTGGCAAACGCATTGACGACGCCCTGACGCTGATCGAGGCCGAGAACCCCAAGCTCAAAGGCATTCTCGACAAGCGCTATGCCCGTGCGCAGTTGCCCGATGGCAAGCTGGGCGAGCTGGTGGACTTGGTATCCACCATCGGCTTTGGCGAAGATGCAGCCATTGCCCGCGACGTGCTGGGCCAGGTGTACGAATACTTTCTGGGCATGTTCGCCAGTGCCGAGGGCAAGCGGGGCGGCCAGTTCTACACGCCCGCCAGCATCGTCAAAACCCTGGTGGCCATCCTGGCCCCGCACGAAGGCAAGGTGTACGACCCGTGCTGCGGATCAGGCGGCATGTTTGTGCAGTCGGAGAAGTTCATCGAAGCCCACGGCGGCAAGCTGGGCGATGTAAGCATCTACGGCCAAGAGGCCAACCCCACCACCTGGCGCCTGGCCGCCATGAACCTGGCCATTCGCGGCATTGACTACAACCTGGGCCGCGAGCCTGCCGACACCTTCACACGCAACCAGCACCCCGATCTGCGGGCCGACTACATCCTGGCCAATCCGCCCTTCAACATCAGCGACTGGTGGCACGGTAGCCTGGAAGGTGACCCACGCTGGGAATATGGCGACCCGCCCCACGGCAACGCCAACTACGCCTGGTTGCAGCACATGCTGCACCACTTGAAGCCCACGGGCCGCGCAGGCATCGTGCTGGCCAACGGCAGCATGAGTTCCAGCCAGAACAACGAAGGCGTGATCCGCGCCGCCATGGTCGATGCCGACGTGGTCGAAGTCATGGTGGCCCTGCCCGGCCAGTTGTTCTTCAACACCCAGATCCCCGCCTGCCTGTGGTTCCTGGCCAAGCAGAAAACGCGCAAGGGCGAAGTGCTGTTTATCGACGCCCGCAAGCAAGGCCGCATGATCAGCCGCGTACAGGCCGAGCTGACCGACGAAACCATTGCACGCATCGAAGCCGTGGTGGCCGCCTGGCGAGGCGAGCCGGGCACAGGCAGTTATGAGGATGTGAAAGGCTTTTGCCGCAGCGTGCCCCTGGCCGAAATCGCCCAGCACGGCCATGTGCTCACCCCTGGCCGCTACGTGGGCGCGGAAGAGGTGGAAGACGACGACGAGGCCTTTGCAGACAAGATGCAAAAGCTCACTGAGAAGCTGGGCGAGCAGATGGCCAAGGGTGCGGAGCTGGATGCGGTGATTCGGGCGAAGCTGGGGGGGCTGGGGTATGAGTTCTGAGGTTAGCGAACACACCCTCGAATCGTTGTGCCTTTTGGTGGTCGATTGCCCCCACGCGACCCCGAAGTGGACGGACAGCGGCGTTATTGTTTTGCGGAACCAGAACATCAAAGAAGGACGGCTTGACCTGAGCAGCCCGAGCTACACCGACGAGGCCCATTACTTGGGGCGCATCAGGCGTGCTGCACCTCAACAAGGTGACATCGTTATTACCCGGGAAGCACCCATGGGGGATGTCTGCCAAATTCCTGCAGGCCTGAAATGCTGCCTTGGTCAACGCCAAGTGCTGCTGCGACCGAACCCAGTCAAGGTAGATAGCCGATTCTTGCTGTACGCGCTGCAATCACCCTATCTGCAACATCAGATCGGCTGGAACGAAGGCACTGGCTCGACGGTCAGCAATTTGCGGATTCCCGTCCTTGAAGCTCTGCGCGTTCCAACGCCATCTCTCGAATCGCAACGAGAAATTGCGACTACGCTTGGCGCCCTCGACGATCGCATCACCCTCCTGCGCGAAACCAACGCCACCCTCGAAGCCATCGCCCAGGCCCTGTTCAAGTCCTGGTTTGTCGATTTCGACCCCGTGCGCGCCAAGATGGAAGGCCGCACGCCCGACGGCATGGACGAGGCCATCGCAGCGCTGTTTCCCGATGGGTTTGAAACGTCGGAGTTGGGGGAGGTGCCGAGGGGGTGGCGCAGCGCAACAATGGAAGACGTTTCCAAAGTTGGAATTGGCAAGACGCCTCCCCGCAAAGAGCAGCGTTGGTTCAGCGAAGATTCGAATGATGTGAGATGGGTGTCGATTCGAGACATGGGGATCTGCGGTACCTATGCGAGCACAACTAACGAATTCCTGACAGCGGAAGCTGTTGACAAGTTCAACGTACGCCGAGTGCCAGACAACACCGTCTTGATGAGTTTTAAGATGACGATCGGGCGGGTTGCGATTACTGATGGTGAGATGACCACCAATGAGGCCATCGCTCACTTCCGGCTTGATCCAGCTTCACAGCTTTCAACCGAGTTCATCTACCTGCATCTGAGGCAGTTTGATTTCTCAAGATTGAGTAGTACATCATCTATTGCAGATGCAGTGAACTCAAAAACGGTTCGCCAAATTCCCATCCTTGTTCCCAGTCGAGAGGTCGCAACGGCATTTCAGGAAAAAATCGGCGTGGTCTTCGAGATGCTGAAATCGAATGAACAGCAAGCCCAAACCCTCGCTACCCTCCGCGACGCCTTGCTCCCCCGCCTGATCTCCGGCCAGCTGCGCCTGCCCGAAGCCCAGTCCCTGATTGAGGAGTCCGTGTGATGCTTCCCATCTCCTCATTGGAAGATCTGGCCCTGCTGCGCGAAACGGTGGAGCTGGAATGCAAGCTGGCCCAGGGCCAGAACGGCCAGGGCGAGGTGCCCAAGGATTTCTGGCCCACCTATTCGGCCATGGCCAATGTCCACGGCGGCGTGGTGCTGCTGGGTGTGCGCGAGAAGGACGGGGTGTTTTCCATCGCGGGCATCCCCAACCCTGCCAAGGTGCGGGCGGACCTGTTCAACAACTTGAACAATCCTGGCAAGGTCAGCGTCAATTTGCTGACGGATGCAGATGTGCTAGAACTGGTGTTGGATGGAAAAACGGTAGTGCTGGTCCGCATCCCACAGGCCACGCGCAAGCAGCGGCCGGTTTTCCTTAACAACCAGCCTTTGGACCACACCTACAAGCGGCTCAACGATGGCGACCGACCTTGCGATGAGGAAACCGTCAAGCGCATGCTGGCCGAGCAGGTGGAGGATGAGCGCGATGCCCGCATCTTGGAGCACTTCGGCATGGAGGACGTGGACATGGAGAGCCTGCGCATCTACCGCCAGATGCTCAAGGACGAGAAGCCCGGCCACCCGTACCTGGAGCAGGATGACTTTGCCTTGATGCAGAGCCTGCGCGGGTGGCGCCGTGACCGAGCCACGGGGGCGGAAGGGTTGACCTTGGCAGGTCTACTGATGTTTGGCCGCTGGTCGGCTATCCAGGAGGCGGTGCCGCACTATTTTGTGGACTACCAGGAACGGCCCGAGGCCAAGACTGAACTGCGCTGGGTGGACCGGCTGGTGCCGGACGGCACGTGGACGGGCAATCTCTTCGAGTTTTATCGCCGGGTGTACCGAAAATTGGTGGCCGACCTGAAAGTGCCGTTTTCGCTCAAAGACGGCCAAAGGCAAGACGACACGCCGGTACACGTTGCCTTGCGTGAAGCGTTGGTCAACACCCTGGTGCATACGGACTACACGGGCCGGGTGTCGGTGTTGGTGGTCAAGCGGCCAGACATGTTCGGCTTTCGCAACCCTGGTTTGCTTCGGCTGCCTGTGGAGCAGGTGATTCGGGGTGGCGAGAGCGATTGCCGCAATCGCATCCTGCATCAAATGTTCTTGCTCATTGGCCTGGGTGAACGTGGGGGCTCGGGCATGCCCAAAATTTACAGCGGCTGGCAAAGCTGCCACTGGCGTCAGCCGCTGCTGAGGGAAAAGGACATGCCAGAGCAAACCTTGCTGGAATTGCACATGCTGGATTTGCTGCCACCTGCGGTGCTGGACGCACTGCGGGCGCGGTTTGGTGCATCGTTCGATCAGGTGGGGGCGCTCGACAGAATGATTCTGTCCACGGCCGTGATCGAAGGTGTGGTCAACCATGCGCGCATGACCGAGATTTCCCCTCAGCATCCTCATGACATCAGCTTGGCGCTGGCACGGTTGGAGCGTGATGGGATGTTGCTCTCCCAAGGCCAGTCTCGTGGCAAGGTTTATTACTTGCCGGGCGCGGCTCCCGTTACCCCGGAGCAGGTATTTCCCGCAGCGTTCAGCTTCGGTAGTAATGGCACTAGCTCCGGTAGTAGCACTGCAAGCTCCGGTACTAAGGAGGATACCTCCGGTAGTGATCAGCCCGTGCGGCCGGAGCAGGCCACGCCTCGCACTACGGAGGGCGTCAACACCCACACTGCAACCAGGGATGAGCACGGTTGTCTACTGTCGCCCTTGCTGGATGCGCCCGTCTTGGATGATCTCAGCGCCCTTTCAGATACATTGAAGGACGACCTGTTGCGGCGAGCCGCCCTACCCCGGGGTAAGGCACGGTTGGAGCGTCCAGCCATGGTGGAGGTAATCTTGTCGGTATGCGAAGGACGGTATGTGCGGCTCAGTGCATTGGCTGAGCTTTTAAACCGGGATCCAGACGGTTTGCGCAAAGGCTATTTGGACGCATTGGTCAGGGAGCATCGCATTCGGCGCGCATTTCCTGGTACGCCAACCCATGAGTTGCAGTCCTATCGGAAAGCCGAAGAATGATCGGGGGGCTTTCTGCGGGGGCCTGCAACAGGTACCTGCGCTACATCGAGCTGATGAAGCTGTAGCCACAGGACAAAAAAGCGAGAGGGAGCCGTGACCGAAGACCAACTGGAACGCGAAACGCTGGCCTGGCTGCAAGACGTGGGCTACACCCACCGCTACGGGCCTGACATTGCCTTTGACGGCACCACGCCAGAGCGCGCGGACTACCGGCAGGTGCTGCTGCCCTTTCGGCTGCGCGAGGCCATCAACCGCCTGAACCCCGGGGTACCAGCCGCTGCCCGTGAAGATGCCATCAAGCAAGTCACGGATCTTGGCATCCCGTCCCCGCTATCGGCCAACCGCGCCTTCCACAAGCTGCTGGTGGGCGGTATCCCCGTCCAGTATCAAAAGGACGGCGAGACACGCGGCGACTTTGTGCGCCTGATTGACTGGGCACACTCCGAGAAAAACGAATGGTGGGCCGTCAACCAGTTCACCATCAAAGGCCCCCACAAAACCCGCCGCCCCGACATCATCCTGTTCGTCAACGGCCTGCCGCTGGTGCTGCTGGAACTCAAAAACCCTGCCGACGAAAACGCCAACATCTGGAAGGCCTTCGACCAGATCGAGACGTACAAAGAGCAGATCCCAGACGTGTTCCAGTACAACGAGGTGCTGGTGATCTCGGACGGCACCGATGCCTTGATGGGGTCGCTCTCTGCCAACGCCGAGCGCTTCATGGCATGGCGCACGATTGATGGGGTGAACCTCGACCCACTGGGGCAGTTTCAAGAACTGCAAACCCTGGTGCGTGGTGTGCTGGCACCTCAGTACCTGTTGGACTACATCCGTTACTTCGTTCTGTTCGAGGACGACGGGCAACTGGTCAAGAAGATCGCGGGCTACCACCAGTTCCACGCGGTGCGCGCGGCCATTGAAGAAGTAGTGACTGCTTCCCGACCCGGCGCTTCCCGCAAAGGCGGTGTGGTGTGGCACACCCAGGGCAGCGGCAAGAGCATCACCATGACCTGCTTTGCCGCCCGTGTGATGCAAGAAGCCGCGATGGAGAACCCCACCATCGTGGTCATCACCGACCGCAACGACTTGGATGGACAACTCTTTGGCGTGTTCAGCCTGGCCCAAGACCTGTTGCGCGAGCAGCCGACCCAAGCGCTGACCCGTCCGGACCTGCGCGCCAAACTGGGCAATCGCCCTTCGGGCGGCATCATCTTCGCCACCATCCAGAAGTTCATGCCAGGGGAGGATGAAGACACTTTCCCGGTGCTGTCCGAGCGCAGCAACATCGTGGTAATCGCGGACGAAGCCCACCGCACCCAGTACGGCTTCAAGGCCACCCTCAAAGGCAAGCCCGGCGAAGAGAAGTACCAGGCAGGCTATGCCCAGCACCTGCGCGATGCCTTGCCCAACGCCACGTTCGTAGGCTTTACCGGCACCCCGGTCAGCAGCACCGACCACGACACCCGGGCAGTGTTTGGTGAGTACATCCACGTCTACGACATGCAGCAGGCCAAGGAAGATGGCGCCACCGTGGCCATCTACTACGAGTCACGCTTGGCCAAGCTGCGCCTCAAAGACGAAGACCTGCCCAGCATTGACGATGAAGTGGACGAACTGGCCGAAGACGAGGAAGAAAGCCAGCAAGCCAAGCTCAAAAGCCGCTGGGCCGCACTGGAAAAGATCGTCGGCGCAGAACCCCGTGTGGCCAGCGTGGCCGCTGACCTGGTCGCCCACTTTGAAGAGCGCAGCACCGCCCAATCGGGCAAGGCCATGGTGGTGGCCATGAGCCGCGAGATTTGCGTGCACCTGTACAACGAGATCATCAAGCTGCGCCCTGCCTGGCACGACCCCGATCCAGAAAAAGGCGCTATCAAGATCGTGATGACCGGCTCCGCCAGCGACAAAGCCCTGCTGCGCCCCCACATCTACGACGGCAAGGTCAAGAAGCGACTGGAAAAGCGCTTCAAAGACCCCGCCGACCCGCTTCGCCTAGTCATCGTGCGCGATATGTGGCTCACCGGCTTTGATGCACCCTGCGTACACACCCTGTACGTGGACAAGCCTATGAAGGGCCACAACCTCATGCAGGCGATTGCTCGTGTGAACCGGGTCTTCAAGGGCAAGCAAGGCGGCCTGGTGGTGGACTACATCGGCATTGGCAACGAACTCAAAGCCGCCATGAAGGAGTACACCGCCAGCAAAGGCCGTGGCACTCCCGCCGTGGATGCCCGCGAGGCATACAGCGTCCTCATGGAAAAGCTCGATGTCCTGCAATCCATGCTGCATGGCTGCGATTACAGCGACTTCCTGACCGGTGGCCACCAAACCCTGGCCCGAGCCGCCAACCACATCCTGGGCCTGCGGGAAGAAGGCGGCAAGGATGGCAAACGCCGATTTGCCGACACCACGCTGGCACTGACCCAAGCCTTCTCGCTGTGCTGCACACTGGACGAAGCAAAGGCAGTGCGGGAGGAAGTCGCCTTCATGCAGGCCGTCAAGGTCATCCTGACCAAGCGCGACATCACCGCCAAGAAGCGCACCGACGAACAGCGGGACGAAGCCATCCGGCAGATCATCAGCAACGCCGTCGTGTCCGACCAGGTGGTGGACATCTTCGACGCCGTGGGTTTGGACAAACCCAACATCGGCCTGCTGGACGATGAATTCCTGGCCCAGGTGAAGAACCTGCCCGAGAAGAACCTGGCAGTCGAATTGCTCGAACGCCTGCTCGAAGGCGAAATCAAGAGCCGCTTCGGCAGCAACGTGGTGCAGGAAAAGAAGTTCTCCGACCTGCTGGGCAACGTGATCAAGCGCTACCAGAACCGTTCCATCGAAACCGCCGAGGTGATGGAAGAACTGGTCGAGATGGCCAAGAAGTTCCGCGAGGCCGCTAGCAGGGGGGAACTGCTGGGCCTGACCGAAGACGAGGTGCGGTTTTACGACGCCCTGGCCACTAACGAATCAGCCGTGCGGGAACTGACCGACGAAACCCTCAAGAAGATTGCCCATGAGCTGACCGAGAACCTGCGCCAGAACCTGACGGTGGATTGGTCAGAACGTGAGAGCGTCAGGGCCAAGCTGCGACTGATGGTCAAGCGGGTCTTGCGCAAGTACAAGTACCCGCCAGACTTGCAGGAAGAGGCGGTGGACTTGGTGCTGCGGCAGGCGCAGGTGTTTGGGGAGAGCTGGGGCGGCGGTTAGCCTGACTCCGGGGCGAACCGACGCGCCAATATTGATGAGCGCTTCGCTCAGGGATTCTTGGTACCGAAGGCTTTTACGGCATCAAGCAAGCCCTTTGCGAGCGTGCGGATACCGCTCAAGCTGTAGCTGCCACCGATCTGTTCATAGGCATAGCGGGCTTGAATGAAGTAGTCCGAGCACTCGGCAAGAAGCGGCGCCAGCTGTTCTCCTGACGCCGCCAGAAATTCAGACTAATAGCAGCCTGAGTGGGCAGTTCAAGAGACGCAAACACATCCGACAAGTTGTGCCCATGTGCCGTGGACATGATCTTGGCAGCCTTCACAAGACCATCCGAGGTTACGCCCCCGCCAACCGCGCCGCCTTCTTCCACTTATTCGCGATTCCAGGCCGCCATCAGCATGGTGCCGACTTCATCGTAGTCCGTATCCTTCTTTTCGGCGACTCGCCGCGCGCCAGTCCGCACAGCCCGCTTGCCACTCTTGGCTGTGTGAGATGCAGCTGAATCGGTCAGCAATCCACCCAGCAATATCCGGTAAAACTCCTGGAAGGCATCCTCGATGGTTAGGTTGGCCTGGGCAAGGAATGCCGGGCGGCGCAACCTCAGTGCCGCTCCCAGCATCACCTCAGACATGACCAATCCATGGCAAGGGGTGAAAACACCCTGCCGCACTCCTTCGTCGATGAGTTGGGACATTCGCATGGTACGGGCATGCTGGTAGTGGTCGAAGATGCCTCGGGCAACCGCAGAGTCTTCGACATCCTTCAAGAACTGCACACCAATACGGCTGGCCGCATGGACGCCGACGCTGAGGTAGACAGCGAGAGCCGTCGTCAAATCTTTTTCACTGTGGATCAATGCCTCCCCCTGTTCCAGGAGGCTGTCAAAAAAGCGTTGCACGACAGCGCAAAAGATCTCTTCCTTTGTCTGCGCAATGTCATAGAGGCGCCGCCGCGAGCAATGCATACGCGCGGCAATTTCACCCACGGTCAGACCTTTGATGCCCTCCGTTAAGAGCAAATGGGTCAACGCATCGAAGAACTCCTCGTCTGTGAGCTTTTTTTTCATGCGGGTTTCTCCCAATAAAAAGCGGTACCAAAACAATTGACCCAGTACCTATCTAGATGTCCAATGGTACCAATTTACATCAATTGGTACCAAATGAACAGCTTGCTCAACGTACCGCACAGCACACGATTTCTGTTTGCCCGTTGGTGCTGAAGGCGTGCGAATTGTCAGCGACGGCGAGACCACTGAAATTGACCTGAACAAAGAAGCAACGCAATGAATCTTCTCGACTATTTCGATGCTGGCGTCGCCAGCCACCCGGACGCCCCCTGCTTTTTTGACCACGGGCGCGACACCACGCCCATGACCTATGCTCAGGCGGGTGCGCTCACCTGCCAGATCGCCCGAGGGTTGGATTCCTTGGAGTTCGCGCCGGGCTTTCACGGCGCGGTGCTCAGCGGCAACTCCGGAGCCGCATTCGTGGCGTTGCTCGGGGTTGTACGCGCTGGAGGCGTTTGGCTCCCCGTCAATGCGCGCAACAGTGTGGAGAGCAACATCGAGTTCCTGCAGGACATGGACTGCGACGTCTTGTTCTACCAGGCCCGATATGCCGGCCAAGTCGCCGAGATCCGCGGCAAGGTCCCCCGCATTCGCCATTACATCGCCTTAGACGAGACTGATGAGCAGGACCTGTCGGTTGCCCAGCTGATCCAGGGCCAGTCGTCCGAGATGTTTGCAGCGCCGCTGCAACCACAGGGACTGGCCATGATCATGGGTACCGGTGGCACCACGGGGCGTTCAAAGGGGGTCATGCTCAGCCACCGCAACCTGACGGCGACCATGGCCAACCACATGTCGGCGATGTTTATCACCGACCACATGACCGTGCTGGCAGCGGCGCCCATCACCCATACCGCAGGACTGGTGTCGCTGCCTTTTATGGCGCGAGGCGGCCGCGTCATCCTGATGGATGGGATTGATCCGCAGAACCTGCTCAAGGTGATTGAGCAGGAGCGGGTCAACATGATGTTCCTTCCTCCTACGGTCATCTATACGTTGCTGGCCCAGCCCAACGTTCGCGATTTCGACTTTTCTGCGCTGCGCTACTTCATGTACGGCGCCGCACCCATGTCACCAGACAAGCTGGCCGAGGCCATTGAGGTTTTCGGCCCCGTCATGCTGCAGATCTATGGCCAGGCGGAAGTGCCGGGCGCCATCTCCGTGTTGCGCGTCGAGGATCATTTCATTGACGGACAGGTGGCCCCCCGCCAGCGCCTGCTGAGCGCAGGGCGCCGCTTTCCCTTCACGCGAGTGGCCATCATGGACGACGACGGTCAGGTGCTCGCCAAGCCGGGGGCTGTGGGCGAAATCGTCGCGCAAGGCGACATCGTAACTACGGGGTACTACAAAAACCCCGAGGGCACCGCCGAAGTGCAGCGTCATGGCTGGCATTGCACCGGTGACGTGGGCTATTTCGACGAGCAGGGCTTCCTGTTCATCGTTGACCGCAAGAAAGACATGATCGTCACCGGCGGCTTCAACGTCTTCTCGTCCGAGGTTGAAGCTGCCGTTATGGCACACCCTGCAGTGAAGGACTGCGCCGTCATCGGGGTGCCCGATGACAAATGGGGTGAGGCCGTCAGAGCCGTCATCGAGCTGCGCCCAGACCAATCTGTGGATCCGCAGGCGCTCATCCAGTTCGTCAAGGACCGCCTGGGAAGCGTGAAGGCGCCCAAGGAGGTCGATGTCGTCGCGCAACTTCCGCGCAGCGCAGTGGGCAAGGTCCTGAAGAAGGAAGTACGCAAGAAGTACTGGAGCGCGCAGGAGCGGATGGTTTCCTGAACGAAGGACGCTTCGAATCAACGCACGTTTGGCAATTCAACCTGGAGCTATCGCAATGCAAGAAACCGTTCTCGTCGCCGGTGTCGGCATGACCCCTTTCAAGAAACCTGGTGACAACATGCCATACCCGGAAATGGCCGCGCTGGCGATCCGCCAGGCGCTGCAGGACGCCGGCTTGGTGTACTCCGATATTCAGGATGTCTATGCAGGCTATGTCTATGGTGACTCGGCCAGCGGCCAGCGCGCTGTTTATGAAGTTGGCATGACCGGCGTACCGGTGATCAACGTCAACAACAATTGCTCATCCGGTTCCACCGCCCTGTACCTCGCGCGCAAGGCCGTCGCCAGCGGCTCGGCCGACTGCGCCCTGGCTGTGGGCTTCGAGCAGATGCCCTCAGGTGCCCTGAAGGCGCACTGGGACGACCGGCCCGACCCGCTCGATCGCTTCAACGGTGTCATGGATGAGGTCTTCGGCCATCCTGAGCTCCCGATGGCCATCCGCTATTTCGCTGGAGCTGGCCGCGAGCACATGCAGAAGTACGGAACATCACTGGAGACTTTTGCCCGAATCCGCGCTAAGGCGAGCCGCCACGCCGCACGCAATCCTCTGGCGCTGTTCCGCAAGGAAGTCACCGCCGAAGAAGTGCTGGCCAGTGCGCCGTTGGTCGATGGGGTAATGCACCGTCTGATGGCCTGCCCCCCGACCTGCGGTGCTGCTGCGGCTGTCTTCGTGAGCAAGCGCTTCGCGCAAAAGATGGGCTTGACTCCAGGTGTGCAGGTGTTGGCACAGTCGTTAGTGACGGACCGTTCCGGCGCGTTTACCGACAAGTCCGCCATTTCAATTGCCGGCTTCGGTATGACGCAGGAAGCCGCTCGCCAGGTGTACGAAGCTGCAGGCGTGGGGCCACAGGACATCAATGTGTGTGAACTGCACGACTGCTTTGCCCAAAACGAGCTGCTCAGCTACGAGGGCCTGGGCTTCTGCGGCATCGGCGAAGGTGAGGCCTTCGTGCAATCCAACAACAACACCTACGGCGGCGCCGTGGTCGTCAATCCCTCCGGTGGATTGCTTTCGAAGGGTCACCCCTTAGGCGCTACCGGCCTAGCGCAGTGCTTTGAGCTGGTCCACCAGGTGCGTGGCAGTGCTGAGGATCGGCAGGTTGAGGGGGCGCGGTTCGCCTTGCAGCACAACGCCGGTTTGGGTGGCGCCACAGTGGTAACCCTCTACGGCCCAGCCAATTGAGGAACCGGATATGACGAAAAGACTGGAAGGCAAGGTCGTCTTGGTGACGGGGTGCGGATCGTCAGGACCCGGCTGGGGCAATGGCAAGGCGATGGCGGTGCTGTTCGCTCGTGAGGGCGCGAAAATTTATGGCTGCGACATCAATCTGGAAGCGGCCCGGGAGACTGAATCCATCGTTCAAAGCGAGGGCGGAACCATCAGTGTCGCCCATTGCGATGTGACCGATCCTGTTGCGGTAGAGACATTGATCCAGGACTGCATTGCTACCTATGGCGACATCGACGTGCTGGTGAACAACGTTGGCATTGGCCGCCTGGGTGGAGTCGTCGAGCAGAGCCTGGAAGACTGGCGCCTGGTGTTCGACGTGAACCTGACGTCCATGTTTCTGACGTGCAAACACGTCATTCCCTCAATGCTCAGGAAGGGCAAGGGAAGCATCGTCAATATCGGCTCGGTGGCTGGCCTGCGGGACAGCGGCGTGGCGTACGTTTCCTACAGCGCATCAAAGGCGGCTGTGCTTGGCTTCTCGCGCAGTGTTGCTTTGCAGTATGCCAAGCACGGTATCCGCTCTAACGTGCTGATGCCAGGTTTGATGAACACACCGATGGTTCGACAACCGTCTCTGGACCTGCAAAAAGGCTACCAAGAAGCGTCCGTGGACGACACGATGGAAAAACGCAATAAGCAGTGCCCCATGGGGCACATGGGAGAGGCATGGGACGTGGCTTACACGGCCCTATGGCTGGCGAGTGACGAATCCAAATACGTCACTTCCGCCGAAATCTTGGTCGATGGCGGAATTTCCGCACGCATCGGCTGATTAGAAGCATCTGAAATTAACCAAAGGAGACAGAGCATGGGTAATTTTTCGAAATGGGTCATAAAGAGCGTGGTGGTTGCTGCGGCAGCCACGATCGGACTGACCGCCACAGCGTATGCACAAGCCACGCCGGAGAAGTTCAAGGTCGGCGCCGTGCTGTCGCTGTCGGGCCCATACGGCTTGCTGGGCGAAGACATGCGCCGTGGGGTGCAGATCGCCGTGGAGGAGCGCGGTGGCAAGGTGCTGGGCGTGCCCATCGAAATCACCTGGGAAGACGATGAGACTAAACCACAGCCGGCAGTGCAGAAGGCTACCAAGCTGATCTCTGATGGCTCGCACATGATCTTTGGCGCACTGAGCTCCGCATCGACGCTGGCGATCATGAACGTGACCAAGCAACGCAAGATCCCTCACCTCGTCACCATTTCGGCGGACGACAAGATTACCGTGCCCGGTGGGTCGCGCTACACCTTCCGTACGTCCAACAACCTGGATATGGAAAACCGCATGGCGCTGGTGTACATGCAGGAGAAAAAGCTCAAGCGCATCTATGCAGTGACCGCTGACTACCAGGCCACCCGCGACGGCTACACCTGGATCAAGTCCCAGCTTGACGCCAATGGCATTCAGGCCGTGGGGGAGGACTTCCCCCCATTTGGCAACCGCGATTACTCGTCCATCATCGACAAGATTGCCAAGTCGAATGCCGACGGCGTGTTGTTGATGATGACGGGCTCCGACGTGGTCACCTTCCTCAAGCAAGCCGGCCAAGTCAATCTCGGCAAGACAAAGGTGCTGTTCGGCCCCGTAGCAGCTGACGACACGATGGTCGCAGCCGTTGGGCCCGCTGCGGTCGGTGTCAACTCTGGCCAGCGTTACCACTACACCGTTGAAAACGCTGCGAACCAGAAGTTCGTGGAGGCCTATCGTAAGAAGTTCGGCATGTTCCCCAGCATGACGGCAGGCGAGGCTTACGACGGCATGGCATGGTGGCTCGACACAGTGGAAAAAACCGGCTCCTGGGACAAGGAGAAGTGGGTTGATGCGTTCGCTACCAGCGTTCGTGAAAACTCCGTTGAGGGCAAGAAGACCATGCGTGCCTGCGACCACCAAGCAGCACAACCCGGCTTCTGGAGTGAAGTGGTTAACGGCACCCCACCTGCACCGGCTCTGACCATGAAGGTCACCAAGGTCTTCTCCGAGGACAAGCTTTTCGCTCCCTGCAAGAACTAAGGACCGTACGGCACGGAGGTCCGCAAGGCACCTCCGTGTCAGCAACGGTGGTTCGTACCCGGTAATTCGATATGTCAACTATTGTGATTGGCTTGAGCTTAGGCATGCTGCTGTTTCTTTTGGCAGCGGGCCTCACGCTCATCTTTGGCATGTTGGGCGTGATTAACTTCGCCCACGGCGCCATTTACATGCTAGGTGCCTACGTCTCTTTTGAGACAGGTAGGCGAACAGGCTCCTTTCTCATGGGCGCACTGGTAGCCACCCTCGTAACCGCGGTTGTGGGGGCAGTGGTGGAAAAGTTGACCCTGCGCCCACTGTATGACCGACCGCATTTCTATCAGTTGATTCTGACGTTTGGCCTGATCCTGGTTTTGGGCGATGCCGTGCGCTTCTTCTGGGGCCCGGGCTACCAGGAGGTGCCAATTCCCCAACTTTGGAGCGGCACTGTCGACATGCTGGGTAGCACGATCCCCATCTACCGACTTTTCGTCATCGGGTTCGGCGCGTTCATTTCCATCGGGCTCTACCTTCTGCTCGAGAAAAGCACATTCGGCATGCTCGTGCGTGCTGCCAGCAGCGATGCGGAAATGGTGCGCATCTTAGGACTGCCGGTGGGTACTGTGCGCATGGCGGTATTTGCCATTGGCTGCGGACTGTCCGGCCTTGCTGGTGCGATTGCGGCGCCTTTGTTCCCGATTGAGCTGGGAATGGCCACGAACACCATCATTGACTGCTTCATCGTCGTGATCCTGGGTGGGCTTGGAAACATCCGTGGGGCGATTGCTGCCTCCATGCTGATCGGCATGGTCCGCGCTCTGGGTTACGTGTACATGCCCGGCTGGGTGGACATCATGACATTCGTGCTGCTGATAGGCACCCTTTTGACACGCCCACAAGGCCTGTTCCACCGTGCGACGAGGACGGCATGAAGTTCACCAAGTTTGATATCTACTTTGGCTTGCTGTTGGCGGCAGCGAGCATCATCGTGCCGCTTCTCAACCCCGGGGAGGCAACCATCCAGTTGCTGACGTTGGCTGCCATCTGGGCGATATTCGCCGTCGGATTCGACTTCGTATTCGGCTCCTTGGGAATGGTGTCTTTCGGCCATGCCACCTTCCTTGGGGTTGGCGGCTACGCCGTGGCCCTGGCGACGCAAAAGTACGGTCTTCCTTTCTACGGCGGAGCTGTCATGGCGATTGCTGTCGGTGCCGCATTCGCACTGTTGTTCAGCTTTTTCGCTCTGCGGGTGTCGGGCATCTTCTTCGCGTTGGTGACTTTGGCACTGTCCCAGTTGATTTTCATTCTGGCGGACAGCAAGCTTCGCGGCTTCACGGGTGGCTCGGATGGCATCTCTGGCGTCGAACGCCCCAGCTTCATGGGCATCGACTTTTACGATCCCGTCGCCTACTACTGGTTTGTCCTTGGCGTGTATGCCCTGGTGATGCTGGTGGTGATCTCGCTGCGCAGTTCGCCTTTTGGGCGCGTTATCGCGGCCATTCGGGACAACGAAACCCGCGCTGACCAACTGGGCTTCAACATCAACCGCTACAAACAGATCACCTTTGTGATTTCTGGCGCCTTGAGCGGCTTGGCCGGCGCTCTTCTGGCATCGTTGCTGATGTACATGAACCCGCAGATGCTGCATTGGACGACGTCTGGCGACGTCATCATCATGACGCTGCTGGGAGGCTCTGGAACGCTTTGGGGTGCCACGGTCGGTGTGATCGTGTTCGAGTTCCTCAAGGAATGGCTGAGCAGTTGGACCGAATATTGGTACGGCGTCTTGGGCGTGGTGTTCATCCTCGTCACCATCTTCTTCCCACGCGGCATCGTCGGTGAATTGGAGAAAGCCTTTGCGACCTACCAGAAAAATCGCCGAGGAGGTGTCCAATGAGCCAGGTAGCACTCAAATGCGACGGCGTGACCGTGAGCTACGGAGCGCTGAGGGCCGTCAATAATGTGAGCCATGACTTTCATGAAGGACGCATTTACGGCCTGATTGGCCCCAATGGTGCGGGCAAAACAACTTTGCTGAACGTTCTGGCGGGACGCCAGATGCGCCACGACGGCAAAGTCTTTTGCCAGGGCCAGGAGATTAGTCAGTGCCCAGCTTACGTGCGTGCCCGCATGGGCATAGGCCGGAGCTTCCAGATCATCAAGATCTTCGGCGAGATGACGGTGGAAGAGAACCTGTTTATCGCTGCACAGTCTCGGCGCCCAGGTTTTCAGCCTTTCTGGATCAGCAGCAGCTTTGACAGAAAGTTCCGCGAGCAGCTGGACGCCATCCTCGAACTGACCGGACTCACCGCGCACCGTGACGAAATTGCTGGCACGTTGCCCTACGGCTTGCAGCGCTCGCTAGAACTTGGCGTCACGCTGCTGCCCGACCCCAAGATTTTGCTGTTGGACGAGCCGTTGGCCGGCATCGGCCACCACGAAATCCAGGCTGCGCTGGAACTCATCCACAAAGTCGCGCAGGGGCGCACGGTGCTCCTGATTGAACACAACATGGATGCGGTGATGTCTCTATCCCACGAAATCGTGGTGATGAACAACGGCTCTGTCATTGCTTGCGGTTCGCCGGAATCGATCCGCAAGGACGAGTCGGTACGTTCAATTTACCTTGGAGAGGACGCCCAGTGATCGAACTCGACAAAGCAAGCGTCAAGTATGGGCAGGCTCTGGCGTTGGAGGAGATTTCCGTGCGCATTGATGCCCACGAAATCGTCGCCATTGTCGGCCGCAACGGTGCTGGCAAGACCACCCTGCTCAAGGCGCTGATGGGCTTGATGCCATTGGTGGGCGGTCGGCGCCTGCTCGGTGAGCAAGACATCTCGGCCCTTGACGTGGAAGCCATCGCCAAGCTCGGTGTCGCTCTGGTTCCTGACACGCGCCGTATCTTCCCCAATCTCACGGTGTTGGAGAACCTGAAGATTGGGACCTTGGCCCATCAACCGGGGCATTGGACCATTGACCGCGTGCTGGCGATCTTCCCGCGCTTGGCAGAGCGACTGAACTTTGGCGGAGACCATCTCTCTGGCGGGGAGCAGCAAATGCTCTCCATCGGACGGGCGCTGCTGAGCAACCCGCGCATGCTTTTGCTGGACGAACCGACGGAGGGTCTGGCGCCCGTGATCGTGGACCACCTGGTCCGCGTCTTCAGCGAGGTGCACAGCCAAGGCACCGGCATTGTGCTGGTGGAGCAAAACCTCAAAGTACCCATGAAGTTGGCGCATCGGCAATACGTTCTGGACCATGGCCAGGTCGTGTGGTCTGGCACGGCCCAGGAGCTTGATGCGCAGCGCGCCCACGTTGAAGGACTCATTACCACGGGAGCGGCTACATGACTGCCCCTATCCAACGCCCATCCGATACGAACACCACGATGAATCGAACCACTGCACGCATAGCCCCGTTGAGCGCGGACGATCCACGGTCCAAGGACCCCGTGATCGAGGAGCTGGTGGACTTCATTGGCTACCGCCCCAACGCCCTCTTGACCATGGCCCGCAAGCCCGGTGTGGTGTCGCAGTTGCTCAAGTTGTTTGCGCTGACGGTGCGGGGTGAGGGCCTACTGCCGCAATCGCTGCGCTTCCTGGTGGCAGCAGAGACCGCGCGCCGTGCGCACTGCCGTTACACAACGACGCACCTGGTCCACGCTGCCCATCATGTGGGCGTCTCGTGGGACAAGCTCGCTGCGCTGCCGACCTACCGCGATGACACCCGGTTTACCGAACAGGAGAGAAGAGCTTTGGCCATTGCCACCGCCGGAGGCAGCTTGCCGGTTCGCAAACCGGCCCAAGCCATTGAACAGGCCAAGCAGATCTTTTCCGACGAGGAAATCGTGGAGATCGTCTCCTGCGTCGCAATGGTCGGTTGGTTCAACCGCTGGAACGGCCTGATGGCTTCGGAGCTTGAGGCTGAGCCAGCGGAAGCGATGGCCCATGTGCCTTGGCTGTCGGAACTGGAAATCTGAGCTTGGCGCTCTCATGCGCCATTGGTGCGAAGGAAAAAGACAATGTATAGCCGTATTGACGAGCCCCACGCATGCACGTTGACCGATGCATTGCGCGAGTGGGCATGCAACTATCCTGACCAGCCCTGGCTTGAGGACAGTCAAGGCTTCAAGCTCACGGCCGGCCAAGCCTACGCGGACAGCCAACGATTCGCGGGCTATTTGCACCAGCTTGGGGTTCAGCCCGAGGAGCGCGTGGGGGTCTTCATGACGAACGGTTGCGCAACCGCCACCACCGTGTTTGGCATTGGCCTGCTGCGCGGAACTGCGGTGATGCTCAACACGGAACTGCGCGCCACGTTCCTGCGCCACCAGTTGAACGATTGCCAACTGGCCACCATGGTGGTGGACGCATCGCTGGTCGAGCACATCGTCAGCCTGGCTGACGAGCTGCCACACCTGAGAACACTGATCGTTTTGGGCGAACGCCCTAGCGCGATGCCTAGCCAGTGGCGCTGTCTGGACTGGGCCGACCACCGGTCCAGCACACGGTGGGAAGGCCTTGCGCCAACGCCTCAAGACATCTTCTGCATCATGTACACGTCAGGCACCACCGGGCCCAGCAAGGGCGTGCTCATGCCGCACTGCCACTGCGCACTTTTCGGCTTAGGTGCAATGCGCAGCGTGGAGATCACGCCGCAGGACAAGTACTACATCTGCCTGCCGTTGTTCCACGCCAATGGGCTCTTCATGCAATTGGGCGCGACGGTGCTGGCCCGCATTCCCGCGTATTTGAAGCAGCGTTTCAGTGCCAGCACCTGGTTGGCGGACATCACTAAAACTGGCGCCACCCTGACCAACCACCTGGGCACCACCGCGATGTTCGTCATCAACCAGGCGCCCACGGTGCAAGACCGCAGCCACCGCCTGCGAGCCTGCATGAGTGCTCCCAACCCTGTGCAGCACGAAGTGGTTTTTCGGGAGCGCTTTGGCGTCAAGGATGTCTTGTCGGGTTTCGGCATGACCGAGATTGGCATTCCGATCTGGGGCCGCCTGGGCCATGCCGCACCCAACGCGGCAGGCTGGGTCCACGAGGATTGTTTCGAGGTCTGCATCGCCGACCCCGACACGGACGTGCCGGTGCCCACGGGTCAGACGGGCGAAATCCTGGTGCGCCCCAAGGTGCCGTTCGGCTTCATGGCGGGCTACCTCAACGTGCCCCAAAAAAGTGTCGAGGCCTGGCGAAACCTCTGGTTCCACACCGGTGATGCGGGGATACGCGACGAACAGGGTCTGATCACGTTTGTCGACCGCATCAAGGACTGCATCCGCCGCCGGGGAGAAAACATCTCGGCCACCGAAGTCGAGGCCGTGGTGGGCCAACTGCCTGGCATCCACGAGGTGGCTGCCTACGCCGTGCCCGCGCAAGGCCCGGGTGGTGAAGACGAGGTCATGCTGGCGTTGGTGCCCAGCGCAAGTGCGACCCTGGACATGGCGCAGATCGTGCGCCAGGCCAGTGCCCAGTTGCCGCGCTTCGCCAAGCCGCGCTACCTGCGCCAGATGAACGAGCTGCCCAAGACCGCGACCGGCAAGATCCAGCGGGCAGTCCTGCGCCAGCAAGGCAGCGCAGGCGCCTACGATTCCGAGTCGACGACGACCGACTGACGGGGAGAGCAGACGATGTCCAACAAGTTGCGCGGCAAGGTCGCAGTCGTCACGGGCTCGGGGCGCGGAATCGGCCGGGCAATGGCCATCAAGCTCGCCAGCGAAGGCGCCAGAGTCGTCGTCAATGACCTCGACGATGGGCCCGCTCAAGCCGTGCGCGAGGAAATCCGCGCGCTGGGTGGCGAGGCGCTCGCTTGCACCGGCAGCGTCACCGACCCGGAGTTTGCCGATCGCATCATCAGCGCCGCCACCGACGCGTTTGGCGGACTCGACATCCTCATCAACAACGCTGGCTACACTTGGGACAATGTCATCCAGAAGATGAGCGACGAGCAATGGCATGCGATGATCGACGTGCACCTCACCGCACCGTTTCGCCTACTGCGGGCAGCCCAGCCGGTGATACGCACGTTGTCCCAGGCCGATGCAGCAGCGGGCCGCCGCGTGGTGCGCAAGGTGGTCAATATCTCCTCGGTTTCCGGCGTTTTTGGCAATGCCGGCCAGGCCAACTATTCCAGCGCCAAGGCCGGCATCATGGGTCTGACCATGACATTGGCCAAGGAATGGGGGCGCCTGAACACCACGGTCAACTGCGTCGCCTATGGCCTCATCCGGACCCGCATGACCGAGGCCACCGCCGACGCGGACGCCACCATTGAAGTCGAGGGACGCGAAATCAAGGTGGGCGTCAACCACGACTTGATGGCGATGATGGAGCGCAGCATCCCCATGGGCCGTGCCGGTACGCCGGAGGAGGCGGCCGGTGCAGCCTATCTGTTTTGCATTCCCGAGTCCGATTACGTCAGTGGCCAAACCGTGCTGTGCACGGGCGGTCTTACAGGCATTTGATCTTTCAACCGGCAGCCATTGCTCCCATGTCAAAGCCCGAAGGCGCAGCTCTGCGCTACCCGTTTGAAGCCCCTACTCCAGGCCAGGCGATGCAGATCGCCCCGGGAGTGCGCTGGATCCGGCTGTCCATGCCTTTTCGCCTTGACCACATCAACGTGTGGGCCATCGATACGGACGAAGGCTGGGTGCTGGTAGACACCGGACTGAACGACCCCAACACGGTGGCCGCATGGCTTGCCCTGATGGACCAAGGCGCGCTGGCACGCCCGCTGGAAGGCGTGTATGCCACCCACATGCATCCAGACCATATCGGCCTGGCGGGCTGGTTCACACGCCGCGCCGGCGTGCCGTTGTCCATGAGCCGCCTCGAATACCTCACCTGCCGTGTCATGCATGCCGACACCAGCCGCGAGGCACCGCCCGATGGCGTCTTGTTCTGCCGGCGCGCGGGCTGGTCGCCGGCAGCCATTGAGAACTACCGCAGCCGCTTCGGGAGTTTCGGCAAGCAGATCCACGCACTGCCCGACAGCTTCCGGCGGCTGCAGGATGGCGAGGTACTCCAGTGGGGTCACCACGCCTGGCAGGTGATCGCCACCGGTGGCCATTCGCCTGAGCATGTCTGCCTTTACTGCCCCGATTTGAAGCTGCTGATCTCTGGCGACCAGGTGCTGCCACGCATCTCGTCCAATGTGTCCGTATTCGCCAATGAGCCCCTGGCCAATCCGCTCAAGGAATGGTTTTCGTCGCTCGACAAGCTGCAGCGCCAGATTCCCGACGACGTACTGGTACTTCCGTCGCACAACGAGCCGTTTTACGGGCTGCACGAGCGCCTGCTTTCGCTGCGAGCGGGTACGACCGAGGCCTTGGAGCGGCTGTGCCAGCAACTGCGCGGCGGGCCCCAGCGGATCGTGGACGTATTCCCGGCGCTGTTCCGCCGCCCTATAGGCGAGCAGGATGGCCCGCAACTGGGCCTCGCCACGGGCGAGGCGGTGGCGTGCATGAACTATCTCATCGCTGAACGCGCGGTGCAGTGCACCGTGGATGCCGACGGCGTCGCCTGGTACGCACAAGCGTCGTGACCCTTGGCTCGCCCGGCCCCGGCGACGGTAGGGACAGTGGCACGGCCATCCATTTTTTGGTTTAGGAGCAACCCATGGAATCGATCTATATCGCAGGCGTCGGTATGACGCCGTTTGGCCGTCATCGCCAATGGAGCGTTAAAGACCTCACGCGCCAGGCCGTCACCGCCGCGCTGCAGGACGCAGGCTGCGACGCCTCGCTCCTGCAAGCCGCCTATTTCTCCAATGCCACGCAGGGCCACATGGACGGCCAGCACATGGTACGCGGGCAATTGGCTTTGCGCGCTATGGGCGTACAGGGCATTCCGGTGGTTAACGTGGAAAACGCCTGCGCCAGCGCCAGCACGGCGCTGCACATGGCCGTGCAACATGTGCGCAGTGGCGCCGCCGATATCGTGCTCGCAGTGGGCGCCGAGAAGATGTGCATTGACGACAAGGCCCGCATGTTCGCCGCCTTCGACGGTGCCTGGGACGTGCATGACACCGAAGCCGGTAAAGAGCGCCTGCTGGCCATGGGCCACGGCATCGCACCGCCTCCGGGAAGCCAGTCGCCCCGCCCCTACAGCCTGTTCATGGACGTCTACGCCGCAATGGGCTGCATGCACATGCGTGAATTCGGCACCACGCAGCAGCAGTTCGCGGCGGTGGCCGCCAAGAACCATGGGCACTCCGCGCACAACCCGCTGGCGCAATACCGTGAAGCCATTAGCGTAGAGCAGGTGCTGGCCGCCCCGCCGATCAGCTACCCGCTCACGCTGCCCATGTGTTCACCAGTGAGTGACGGCGCGGCAGCGGCCATCGTTTGCAATGAATCGGGCCTCAAGTGCCTGCAAGGCGATGCCCGCCGTGCCGTGCGCGTGCTGGCCTGCGTGCTGCAGACCGGCAGCGAGCGCGCGTCGAACGACCTCGAAAACCACCTGGTGCGCAAGGCCGCCCACCGGCTCTACGAACAATCCGGCGTGTCGCCCCAAGACGTGGGGGTGGCCGAGGTGCACGACGCCACGGCCATTGGCGAAGTCTTGCAGTCCGAACTGCTGGGCCTAGTTCCCATGGGACACGGCGGCCCGGCGGCCGAACGCGGCGAGACGCGCCTGGGTGGACGCATCCCCATCAACCCCTCAGGAGGGCTCGAAAGCAAAGGCCACCCGATTGGTGCTACCGGGCTGGGCCAGGTGTTTGAGCTGGTGACGCAACTGCGCGGCGAGGCCGGGCCGCGCCAGGCACCGGGCGTGCGCATCGCGCTGGCAGAAAACGGCGGCGGGCTGGCGGGCGTCGAGGAAGCCGTGGCCTGCCTCACGCTGCTGGGCCGCTGAAAAGGAGGTGAAAGGTATGAGCCATTACCCCGACAACATCTTCCCCGGCATGGTCGCCAACCGAGCCGCAGAGTTTCCAGACTTCAAAGTGCTCACCATCGAAGGCGCCGGGGTGCGCCCCGACGAGGTGCGCACTTACCGCCAGCTTTGGGACAACGGACAGCGCATGGCGCAGGCCATGCTCGACCTGGGCATTGCCCCGGGCGAACGCGTGGCCCTGCTCATGGCCAACCACGCCGAGTTCGTCGAGGCCATGGTGGCCGCTGGCATCGTGGGCGCAGCCGTGGTGCCCATCGATCCACGCACCAAAGGCGACAAGCTGCACTTCATGCTGTCCAACAGCCAGTGCAGCGCAGCCATCGCCGCAGACTACGTCCTGCCCCGCCTGCAACCGCTGCGCGAACGACTGCCCGGCCTGCGCTGGGCGATGGCCTTTGCCACCGACGAGGGCGACCGGCCCCTGTCCGACTGGCAGGGCGTTGAGAACTTGGCGGCACGGGCTCCGGCCGATGTGCCCGACCTGCCCCTCCTGACCATCGACCCCGACAGCGCACTGGAGCTGATCTTTACCTCCGGCACCACAGGCGACCCCAAGGGCATCGTGATGACGCACCGGCGGTATTGCCAAACCGTGCGGCTCGGCCCAAGCCTTTTCGGGTACAGCACGGACGACGTGCTGTACTCGGGCCTGTCGCTCACGCACGCCAACGCGCAACTCGTCACGCTCGGGTCGGCACTGGCCTGTCGCCTGCGCTGTGTCCTTTCGCGGCGCTTTACCAAATCGCGCCTGTGGGACATCACGCGCCAGTACGGCGCGACCACGTTCACCTTGCTCGGCGGCATGACCACAGCGGTTTATACCGAACCCCGCAAACCCAACGATGCCGACAACCCGGTGCGCTTCGTTGTCTCCTCCGGCATGCCGGCTGCCATCTGGGGTGAGTTTTCCCAGCGCTTTGGTGTGCAGATCGTGGAGTTCTATGGCGCGGCCGAAGGCGGGATGACCTTCAATCACTTTGGCCAGGGGCCTTTGGGCAGTATTGGCAAACCTCCGCCCTCGCTGCAATATCGCATCGTGGATGAGGCCGGCAACGATGTCCCGCCCGGCCAGCAGGGCGAACTGCTCATGCGCCATGCCAACGGTGCGCCTTTCGTTGTTGAATATTTCGGCAACCCCCAGGCGTCGCAAAGCAAGTGCGCCGGAGGCTGGCTGCGCATGGGCGATGTGGTGCATGCGGACCAAGATGGCTGGCTGTATTTCGACTATCGCCAGGGCAGCGGCATCCGTCGCAACGGCGAATTTATTGCCACCGCATACATCGAGAAGGCGATCGCTGAATCGGGCATGGTCGATGACGTGTACGTCTACGGCATAGCCAGCGCGCAGCTCGCACCAGGAGAAAAGGAAGTCGTCGCCGCCGTTGTCCCCAAGGATGCGGCGACTTTCAACGCGCAGCAACTCTTCGACGTGTGCCGGGAGCACCTGGAGGCCGGCATGTTGCCGGGTTTCATCCAAGTGTTGGCCCAAATTCCCAAGACGGCATCCGAAAAGCCGCAGGACCGCTTCCTGATGGAGGCGTTCGAGCGCGAGCCGCAGAGCGTGCACCGGCGTATGGTGCGGGTTTAAGACTCGGGAGCTCCACCGCTGCAAGGTGGCGGAGATCCTTTCCGTATTGGGTCAACAGTGCAATCCTCGGCTTTGTATGGGTGGATTGCTCAGGCGGAAACCCGCGCCGCCGTAACCGTTGTCTGTTCGGGGTTGATCTTGTCGCCGCAAGGAACTATAAAAAGGACATGTCTACAACCCGCCAAGTTCTCGATGATCCAGTTCTATTGGGGCTGATTCTGACCGCCATAGCTATCAACCTTGCAGTGCTTGGTCTTAAATTGGAGCGACGGCGTGCACATCAGGTGACAGACTGATAGCGGTTAGGTGCAGAGGGTGCTGCTGGGTAATCCTTGACAAGCCCAGGTGCGATTCACCGCACAAATCGATACACTGCTCTACTATGGAAGTAGCACTGGTTATGCCTTCAACGCCTGTATTGATCTACGGGCTCTTTGTCTTGCTCTTCATTCTCATTGCAATCCCCGCGGGGCGAATGATTGATAAGGCCAACAAAGAAACCGACGATTCAATCAGGTTGTTGCTAAAGCGCCGTGACGAGCTACGTCAAATAACTTCAGATAGCGATTATTAATAGGCCGCGCTCAGGTGGTGGCAGCCTGCGCGCAACCCGGTGCCAGTCTTACTTTGAGCGCGTGCGCCAGGGCCCCATGGCGGGCGTGCGCGTTGTTCGCAAGCAGATCTTCGAGTAAGCGACTGGTAGTTTCCCGGTGAATGCGGTTGGGGGTTGGAGGGGGTCTATGGGCATCAGATGACAGGCGTCATGGGTGTTTCATCCGCAGGATCACTTCGCATCTGCCAAGCGTACAAAATCTGCCACGCATATGAGTTCGCTTCCGAGAATGGATCCGACGCGAATCACCAGATCGACAGGCGTGCCCGTGTACTCCGCTCTGTCCAAGGCGCTGGCATCTTCAAGCTTCGGCGGCCGGCCCGGCATTCGCAGAGTGCGAGCAGCCCGCAATTGGGAAGGCAAGCTTGTTCGGTTCAGAAGTTTTAAAGTGAACCCTCTGCGTTCCCGAAAAAGCTTGGCGCGCACGTGAAACAATTCACGACGCCACTCGTATCGAGGCAGCGTCGGAAGCTCCATCTGCCAAGGATCATCTTCGGAAAGATGGCCATTCCAGTGGCGGTGGCGTGCACTGACCAGCGCATTCAGTTGTTTTTTTGTCTTGGGGGCGAAAGCTCCATCCGATAAATCCAGAAATCCCGCTTGCATGCGCTGCGCGAGGGCAATGACAGCCTGCGTGTTGTGAACTGGCAATTCCTGCCATGCGTGCCGCAGGCGCTGCCGGTCTGCGAGCATGTTCTTTTCCCGTGTGCCGAGAGAGTTTTCTTCCGGTACGAAGTCCAGCAGTTGCTGGGGTCGCGGTGCAAGTTCAAGCACCAACACGATCAGAGGCTCCCCCGATTTTTTGTTGCGCAGGCAGTAGCGATAGGTCAGGGTGGTGTACAGCAGAAAGCGGTCTACCTCAACCAGCCTCTCAAGGTCTGAGATCACCGCTTGAGCTCGCTGTCGCAGCTGCATTTCATCAAAAAGGTCAGGCAATCCAGGAATCTCCAACTCCATTACTTTCATTGCCATGAATTGAGTCATTGATACTTGCTCCCTTCGAGGTCAGCAACACGTAGCCACGCCCACGCGGCCAGGAACGCGCAGTGCAGCCCGATGATTGAGTTCGCACTGCCATTTCTATTGCGTAGGGCCCCATCGGAACTTATGACCAGCCAGATGGGAGGGCGGCCATGGCGATGGGTATGGCGCACCTGAGCGAACGAAGCGCCCAGCTGAAATCGCACGGTCTCTTGTGCACGTGCAAGAGCGTCGCTGATCTCACTCTGCCGCTGGTCGGTCGATGACCAGTGCAGGGACATGAGACTGCGGTTGATGCCCGAGTCTGCGAGTAACCCCATGAAACTTTCCCACTCCGATCCAGGGCGCACGGCCAGATGTTGGTCGTCAACGGCACGCTCCCAGTAGCTGGTCGCTCGTTGCAACCGCAAGAATTCAATCTTTCCCATCACATCCGTCAGTTGAAGCCAGCGCCGCTGCGAGAGCCGGGCGAAGTCCGGGCGCATTCCCAGCAAGCGTCCTGATGATTCAAGCAGCGCTTGCATGCCATGGCTGAGGGCATCCAGCATTGAGGGCGTCCTCTTGCCGTGGCGTTCTGCAAAATCTCCGACGGCTTCAACAATCCGGACAACCTGCTGATGGGGCACCGCATGGCGCAGGCCAACTTGTTGCGTCGAGAGACCAGCTGCGATTTCGCGAAGTACTCCCACGACCTGGGCATATGTAAGCGCATGCGACTGCGGCGGCGGCAGCGGATTGGCCGGCACTGTCATTGCGATTGAATCGCTGATGTCAGAAAGAGGAATGCGCAGGGCTACGTCGGTCAGTGATGTTCGAAGAATTTCCGCAGTAAAGCCGCCGCGCCTGGTGGCGCGGCTTGCGCGTTGGCGCAGCGTCTCGGGCGCCACCCCCGTCCAGGCCGACGTTCCGACATAGTCCAGTGGCAGACGTTCGAGTGCTACGTCGATGGAATGCCTGAGACCAGGCTCGTAGATATGGCAGTAGTGCACGGCAGTTACATGCCCACCGATGTGGCCGACTTCGTTGGCCAATCGATCTAGTGGATTGACTTCATCGTCGTTCTCCTGCAGCAGTATTGCGGCCAGGCGTTGGCTGGCATAGCTGTGGCGAAAGGCATGCAGGCTGATGCTCTCGTCCCCGGTGACTGTTTTAAGCAGCTGATTCAGCCAGAAATACATCCTGCCAGAGTGCGCCAACTCCGTTGGCCGATCTGGTTGCCCAAACAGATAGTCTTCATGGGTGGCAAGTTCTGCCGCACGTCGCGCGAGCCAAGTCCTTACGATCGCCATCGCAGTGATGTCGCGGACCGTCACTCGGCGCCGGCCCTCACGTGACTTCTCTCGGCCGTCACGCAGCTCGCGTGCGATTTCCACCACCAGATGATCCCCTTCGTCAAGAACATTGCCAATGCGCAGCACCAAGAGTTCACCAATGCGCACGGGCGCATTGCCGACAATTTCCAGGGCGGCACCCAGCTGGGCCACAAAGCGGTCTGCTTGTGCATCGCCAGCTAGCCATTCCCGCAGCCGCTCCTTTTCGTGCGGCCAGACCAAGTTGGCACGGACGTTGGCTTCGACCTCGACTTGGAGTAGGCCGGTCGGAAGTGGCGGCACTTGCCACCAGGCACGCAGGAATTGGTGAAGTGCCTTCAGCGCTGCGATGCGGGCGGGACCCATGGTTGCGCTGCCGTTCACTAACTTGCGGAAAATTTCAGCGTAAGTTGTTTCGTTGATGCCATACAACCGAACTTCATTGAGAGCCACATGAAAATCATCGGCCAAAGCGTTCAGGTAGTCCGACGGTGTGGTGGACGCCAGATTTTTCTTGCGCTTGGTACCACGCTCGACGAGGTCCAGGGCAAACGCATGAAGGACGGCACATGCTTCGTCTGCATCGTCTAGGCTGGCGGCCAGTGAATGCAGCCGACGCAGGATCTCTTCACGCTTGCTGACATTTGATCCTTTGGTCGGCGGACGCAGTGCCGCAAGAAGTTGACGGATGAAAGTGGCGCCGCTGCGAACCGAGGCAGGACGCCCAAGAAGGGCGGCTTCAAAGGCGCGTTCGTACACCGGGTAAGAGGTCGTGCCCTGTGGCTCCGGATCGACTTCTTCGGGCAACAGCGCCCGCCTTGTTTGCGCCCGAGCCAGCGCGCTGCGCGGCGTGGCGCTTAAGGGATCTGCACCGCTCACATGGCCGTACAGAACTGGCGGCAGGTGATTCTGCAACCAACCCATGGCAGTTGTGAGGAGCTGTTCCCAGATTGTTTCTAGGGGTGAGACAACACCGCTTTTGAGGGCGCGGGCGCTCAACACGCCCATGAGATGTTCGCGGGCCAACCCATACGGTTGCCACTCCTGTACCCGAGCCAGTGCCAGAGTGGTCCAGACGCTCAGGTGGCGGGCGTCATGACGGGAGCCAATTTTCCAGTCCAACCGCACTGCAGTCTCGAATCTGCGGGCTTGCTGGCAGGCAGCGTATGCGGCTTGCAGTTCGGTGTCGCTGGCGATGCCATCAAATGCAATCAGGCATGCCAGTGTCAGGCCTGCCGGTTCTAGCTCTCGCACGCTCGAGGAGATCACCCAGGACTGAAAGTCCCCGAACTGATGGCTGATGTTGCCGAGATTTTGAGGTTGCAGGAAGTGCATGCGCCGGCTGAGGTCCGGGATGAAAAGCGCACGCTTGAATGAAGATCGGCGCGGTTTTGCTTGATTCATCATTACTCCCTTCGCAACCCAGCCAGGGCTTGGATGCCGACTTCCCGCATGACGACCAGTTGGGTTGCCTCGATGCGACCGAGCGCTTGATGAGGGACGCAGACCTGGGAGTTGGTGTTCCTTTCCAGGCCCACAACTCGATGGCGCATGAAGCTATCAATGTCCCGTGAGCTCAGCCCGCGCTCACGCAGCACGTTTTGCCAGAAGTGTCGGCCGACATTGGGTGGCACCCTGATGGACTCCGGCATCTCCCGCCAGGTGAAATGTGCGCCTGCTGCATGGACCGCCCCGCTGGGGCTGAGTGTCAGAAAAAGCGGACCCGTGCCCTCTACGGCAATACGCAGTCTTTGTGCGAGCAGGAGCCCGTGACGGTCATTAAGCCGTTGCAGACGTTGCACCAGAGCCCTGGCGTGTGCAGCATAGAGGCAAATCTGCTCCCTGACCTGCGCGTTGAGCAGGGCAGGCTGAGCCATGAGTACATCCCCACCCTGCTTGTCGTGCACCACGATTTGATCCTGCCCATATAACAACTCCTCTGCCAGCAGGCGATAACACTGAACTTCGCGTAGTCCAGCGCAAAAGCTGATCAGCGCAGCTGAGTAACGGGTGAAATGAATATGGTGTTCAAGTAGGCGGAGCGCATGTGCGTTTCGTCCTGGCAGAGAAGCTGTGACAGCCTCAGCCAGTGCGGAAAACAAATGCTTGACTCCATCGAGATGCAGGGAGGCGCGCGAGCCGAGAGGTGGCAGTTGTTCAGCCTCCATGGTTGGCATACCCCAGCCCATGCCTCCATAGAGCCTCGTGCAGCCTGTGTGAATCTCCCGGCCCGTCAGACGGGCGTAGTACATACGTGCCGAACCGATCAGGGAAAAGTCTGTGGTTAAGCAGGCGGACACAAGCCGGTCGTTGCCTAGGGCCAGTGAGATGGCGCCGGTGGACTTGCTAGCACGGGCCAGGGAGGCGTGGAGCTTGCAGGACTCGTGTGGAATCAGCGAGTTTCGTGGATCTACCCGCACCCAGTCCACCAAGTCCCCGAGTAGCACCGCTTGCGGATAGATTTGGCTGCGCCGCTGTATCTCCTCTGCCAGAAAGACGGGTAGAGGCAGAACCACGATATCGCCGCTGACTTTAAAAAGGTGTGCAGTCGCCATTGGCGGCTGGGCCCGGTGTGGAAACAGGGTACGCAGATTGAGTAGCAGGCACCCCGTCCGGACGCAGATGCCGAGGATGTTGAATGGTCGGTACCCCGTCACCAATGGCAGGCTTAGCACTAGCAACGGCGGCAAGTTCACAAGCAGCTCCAGTGACTGTATGACTGCGGCACCATCTTTTGCTTCGACCCGTGTGCGCAGCATCGTCGCAGCACGTCGGTAATGCGCGAGAGGGAGGTGACTGTCGTCAATAGCCGCTTGGCGGTGTTTGGGGTTCGGGTAATCAAGACGCCAGCGCAACCTGGCGAGCAAATCCAGTATATGGTGAGGATGAGCATGCGGCGGACGGCGCGGGCCGAACTCGTCCAGTTCCACGCGGCGGCGCACTTGCGCATCAGTTTTATGAAAACGCACCAACCAGCCGCGCCCAAAACCCAGTTCGGCTAAATCCTCCGGCGTGCGAACTTCGCCGGGCTGAGGGCGACCATACCTGACGGTGTCCCGACGTAGCGCAACGCAGTAGTCCTGTTTGAGCTCGGTCTGCTCCAGCAGGCACCGGGCAACTTCGGCGCCAAGCGCAACCCGAAGTGGCAGGTGCTCGTCCCTGAGAGTGAGCAACAAGGCAAGTGCCGGGAATTCAGCGAGCCGCCCGGTCAGCGGTGCGGATGGCACCATGCCCTGAATTTGATGCGTATGGGTTGACACGCTGTCGTGGATGCATTGCGCGGCTCCTGCCCATTCCAAAAAAAATGGACGTGAGTTGGCAATGGTCTCTGCATAGTCCACCAAGCACTTGGCCAAGGTAGCGGTTGCCGTCGCGCATGAAGGCTGATCGGGGGGCAGGGGCACCATGCCAAACAACTGATCGAGCATTGGTTGGCAGGTTTCGGGGATGGCGGAGCGTAGTCGCGCCACCGGTTCTAGGTCGGAAAAAATGAAAGTCGTCATGGGGCCTTCTCCTCAAAAAATTGCGGACGAAAACGACCCACCCCACGCCCGGGCAGTCAGGAATTGGTCAATGCAAAGCGCAGCGGGACCAGAACCGCGTCAGAGGGGAATTGCGCCGAGGGCGTGCAGCGCGTCGCCGCGAGGGGCGTTTAGAAACCTGGATCACAGGTTTACCCGCGATGGCGGTGAGGCCAGCGAGTCTTGAAAATGGCACGGGTGACGTGCCAAATTAATAAACCGCAGTGACGCGGTTGCCCTGGCGAGGGCTTTCTTGAACCGGCGTTGGAGCGCCGGTGAAATTAAACGGCTGAATCGTCCGTCAGCTCGGTGCGCTTCCTAGCCTAGGAAATAAGCAGCAAGAATGTCTCCTTGGCTACCTACGACTTGCATATTGACAAGTCACACGTGAAATATCTTACGACACTTTTCTGCTGATGTGCAATTGGTAACGCGTATCGCAGCACAGCGCGAAATTTGCTCGGGCGACTTCAGAGCGCGAAGATCGTTGACGCAGCCGAATTTTTGAATTCCGGACCGCTATTGCCCAGGGCGCACGCCAACTCCATTCAAACCCAATGGTCAGAAACTGTTCGCAGGGGGTGGGGGCTTTTTGGGGGCGCTGCTGTGACAGGCATGGGCTCGATCGGGTTCAAGTGATAGACGCTGTCACGGGATAAGTCATTGATTCGTATGATTTTTAACTGTTTAAAGCCCAATTAGCACATCCAAGACCAATGCAGGTATGCAATGGTTTATTTCGACTCATAACCCAGGTCGGAGGTTCAAATCCTTCTCGCGCAACCAATAAGCAAGCGGTTTCCGCTGACAGTAAACGCCCACTAACCAGTGGGCGTTTTTGTTTTGGCCCAACGCTGGCCCAAGTTTGGCCCAGAAAATTCCGCAGAGTCTTTCCGCGGCCATTGGGTGTTGGCCCAGTTATGGCTGGGTATCCCTTTCGGGGGATTGGCAGGGATTGGAAGGCTGCGCTGACCCGATTTACCATTCAATTCGCAGATCGCATCTCCATCAATTGAAGTCCGACCCGTTTACACAAAAATTCGGACACACCCTGTGGTGGCTCAGAACATGTTCACTGCACCACCGTGACGCATCCGGTATCGGTGGCAGCGATCAGGTAGCCCCGTGGATCGTAGCCCTTCACCTGGTAGCAGTAGGTCTGGTTGACATAGACCGAGCTGTCGATCAGGGTGGTGGTATTCACGGTGGCCAGCGCGTAGCCGTCGCGGAGCACATCGAAGCTGGCCACCCCGGGGTGGTCGCTCCAGTCCACCTGGATCGATTGCGGACCCACTCGGGTCAGGGCCAGATTCAGCGGGTCCACCGGAGGCGGTCCGCCCGAAACATAGACTTCGCCACCACCGCCGCAGCCGGCCAGTCCGGCCGCGATCAACAGGGCTACCGCGCCGCGCGCCAGCCAACGGCGGGTCAAAGGAGTGTAGGAGTGCTGCATCTGGTGCTCCTCAGGGCGCGGTGATCGGGCTGGCGGTGACGGTGGGCTGCGAGGTGCTCAGATAGAGCAGCGGCGCTGCGTTGGTGGCGCCGGGCTGATCGATGCGCAGTTCCAGGAAGCGGTCAGCCGGGTTGGCAACAGCCAATTGGGCCATGGCGGTGGCTGCCGGCATCGCATCGCTACGCAGGATGCCGGCGCTGCCCCGCAGGTCGGTGCCCGCTGGCTGCTGGTTGAGTTGAACCCAGGTCATGCGCAGCAGTCCGGCGGCGACCGGGGCCTTGACCTCCAGGCGGATGGATTCACGCTGGGTGAAGCCCTGGCCGCCATCGCTGACGACGATCTCGCTCTGGCTCACCGGCAGATCGATGGCTGTGCTGCCGACCACCAGGCGAAAGGCCTGCACCGAGCCCGCATAGCGGCCTCTGTAGGCATCTGGATCGGTGTCGGGCACGCTGTCATCGTAGCGTGCCTGGAACGACCAAGTGCCCGAGGTGAGGTCGGCGCGGGTGAATGGCAGGTTGGCTGGCAAGGCGGCCAGCTGCTCCGCCGTCGGTGGCTTGAAGCGGCCGTTGCCAGACAGGACGAACGGCGCGGCGTTGCAGACCAGGGGCAGGGACAGCAGGGATGCCAGGGCCAGCGCCGCAGGCGAGAGCACAGCTGCCAACGGAGAGCGGCGCACTGGGCGCTGTGGAGGGCAAGAATGAAGAGGCATCGTGCTTTCCAAAAACGCCCAAGCGGGCGGGTACGAACTCAACGGCCACCTCTCGTGGCGTGCTGACACCGGATGCAATTCGTCGCAAATTAGCCGGTGCGCTGTGTACCCATTGGGCCGTTCCGAGCTTGGTGCACACCACTGGCATGAGGCTGCTATGACGCCTCGAAGTGTCTGGATCGGTCATGTCGCCGGCACTTCGTGCAGGGCCTTCAATGCTCGCGTTTGGGCATGGGTGTTGTCGCCGACCCCAACCACATGATCTCGGCCTGTCAATGAGACTGGGAATTTAATACAATCAAGAATCAATATCATTACAACTCGTATTTTTATATGTTTGCAATCCCATTGGGAGGTGGGCACCGGCGTACGTGCTCGGCGGTGCTGTGGGCGCTGCCTCTTGCGGCTGCATTGACGGCATGCGGCGGCGGGGCGTCTTCCTCGCAGGGCGGGGGCAACACGGCAAGCGGCTCGCTGTCGGCGGTGGCTACGGTCGGGCAGAAGATTTTCCAGGACTCTTCGCTGTCCGCCTCGGGCCGACAGTCGTGCGCCAGTTGCCACGACACAGCCTCCGGCCATGCCCAGCCCAACGGCCTGGCCGCCCAGTTTGGCGGTCCAGGGTTGGACAAGCAGGGCGGCCGACAATCCCCGACGATCCGCTACCTGGCTTCCAACAAGGCGTTGTTCTTCGCCGCCGATGGCACGCCCACGGGTGGCTTTTTCTGGGACGGCCGGGCGAGTTCGTTGCAGGATCAGGCGGGCAAGCCCTTTCTGAACCCAGTCGAGATGGCCAACGCCAGCAAGGCCGAAGTGGTGGGGCGGCTGGCGGCGGCTTCGTACGCGGGCGAGTTCCGGCAGGTGTTTGGCGATGCCATCCTGGGTGACGTGGATGGCGCTTTCCAGCGCATGACCCTGGCGCTGCAGCAGTACCAGCTCGAGGACCCGGACTTCCACCCCTATTCAAGCAAGTACGACGCGTTCCTTCTGGGCAAGACCGCCCTCGGCACACAGGAGCTGCGCGGGCTGGCTCTCTTCAATAACCCCGCCAAGGGCAACTGCATTGCCTGCCACCCCTCGGGGCGTGGCGCGGACGGCAGCCTGCCGCTGTTCACCGATTTCACCTACGACAGCCTGGGTGTGCCGCGCAACCCGGAACTCGCGCAGAACAACGACGCTGGTTTCTACGATCTGGGTTTGTGTGCGCGCGAGGGCGGCGACCTGGCCGCGCGCGCCGACCTGTGCGGCCTGTTCAAGGTGCCGACGCTGCGCAATGTGGCGCTGCGCCACGCGTATTTCCACAACGGCCGCTTCAAAACGCTCAAGGAAGTGCTGGCCTTCTATGTGCAGCGCGATACGCATCCTGAAAAGTGGTACCCGCTCAACGCGGACGGCAGCGTGCAGAAATTCAACGATCTGCCGGAGCGCTATCGCGGCAACGTGAACGTGACCGAGGTGCCCTACAACCGCAAACCCGGCGCCGCGCCCGCGCTGAGCGATGACGAGATCGACGATGTCATCGCCTTCCTCAAGACGCTCTCCGATGGCTACCAGCCCTGACGGTGGGCCTTTTCCTTCTTTCTCTCACTTCACCCGACTTCCCATGAAACCGACTTTCAAACGCAGCGGCAGCGCGCTCGCCGTCCACGCACTGGGCCTGACACTGGCCCTGGCAGCCACACCGGTCCTCGCGCAGCAATCACAGACACCCTCCCAGGCTGCTTCGCAGGCAGAACTGGCGCAAAAACTCGAACAGCTCGCGGCCGAGCTGGCCGAGGTCAAGGCGCAGCTCGCGCAGCTGAAGGCGCAGCCGCCGCAAGCCACCGCCGTGGCGCCGGGGGGCTGGAATGGGCCTGCCGGCAGCGCACCGGCCGCTGCGGCAGCGGCTGGCGCCACTCCCGTGGCGGCGCTGGCGCCCCAGGGGCCGGCCACCGTGCTCACGGGCTATGGCGAGATCAATTACAACCGGCCCACGAAGTCCACCGACAAGACGCAGCTCGACCTGCGCCGCTTCGTGCTCGGGCTGCAGCACCGCATCAATGACCGCACCAAGATCGTGGGCGAGCTCGAGGTGGAGCATGCCGTCACGTCAGCCAGCGACCCGGGCGAGGTGGCGATGGAGCAGGCCTACATCGAGCACCAGCTCACACCCACGCTGGCCGCGCGCGGCGGCCTGTTCCTCATGCCGGTGGGGTTGCTGAACGAGACACACGAACCCACGGCCTTCTACGGCGTGGAGCGCAATTTCGTCGAGACGGCCATCATTCCCACCACCTGGCGTGAAGCGGGTGCGCAGGTCATCGCCAATTTCGACAATGGCCTGACGCTGCAAGGCGGCATCAGCACCAGCTTCGACCTGACCAAGTGGGATGCCGCCTCGGGCGAAGGCGCCGAGTCGCCCCTGGGCTCCACCCATCAGGAAGCCGCCAAGGCCAAGGCCCGCAACCTTGCGTGGTTCGGCGCGGCCAACTGGCGCGGCGTGCCGGGCCTGCTCGTGGGCGCATCGCTGTTCAGCGGCAATGCCACCCATGGCCAGGCGGGCTTCGCCAATGCGCGCGTCACGTTGGCCGATGTGCACGCGCGCTGGACACCCGGGCGCTGGGACCTGTCGGCACTCTATGCGCGCGGCAGCATTTCCAACACCGACAGCCTGAACCTGGCGCTGGTCGGCAACCCGACGCTGATTCCCAAGTCCTTCGACGGCTGGTATGTGCAAGGCGCCTACAAACTCTGGCAGCAGGGTGACTACACGTTCAGCCCCTTCGCGCGCCTGGAGCGCTTCAACACCGCGCGTGCCTTTGCCGATCTCGGGCCGGGCCTGACGCCCGACGTGGCACGGACCGAGCAGGTTGCCACCGTGGGTGCCAACTTCTGGGTCACGCGCTCGGTCGTGCTCAAGGCGGACTACCAGCGCTTTCGCGTTAACACCCAGGCCAACCGCGTGAACCTGGGTCTGGGCTGGAGCTTCTGATGCCCGCAATGCGCATGGCCCTGTACCCCTCGGCCGCGCTGATCGCGCTCGCACCCGCGGGCGCGCTGGCCGTGGACTACATGACCGCCGAGCAGGCGCAAAAGCTCATGTTCCCGCAAGCCGACGCCTTCGAGCCGCGCGATCTGCCGGTCGATGCGGCGCTGGCGCAGCAGCTTGCGGCAGCCGGCGTCAAGCCTGCTGCGCCGCGGCTGCAGGTGCGCCTGGCGCGCCAGGGCGGCGCCGTGCTGGGCTTCGTGGTGGTGGACGAGGTAATCGGCAAGTTCGAGCGCATCACCTACGCCGTGGGCGTGGAGGCCGATGGGCGCGTGCGCCAGGTCGAGGTGCTGTCGTACCGCGAAAGCCATGGGCACGAGATCCGGCTACCGGCTTGGCGCAGGCAGTTTGTCGGCAAGACGGCCGCGTCGCCGCTGCAAGTGGGCGAGGACATTGCCAACATCAGCGGCGCCACGCTGAGCTGCACCCATGTGACCGAGGGCGTGCGGCGCAATGTGGTCTGGCTCGATCTGCTGCGCCGCAGCGGCAGGCTGTCATGAGCGTCTGGTTGCGCCGCGCCCGGCCCTTGCTGGGTACGCTGGTGGAGATCGGCGTGCCGCAGGAAGCCGCCGCCGAGGATGCGTTGCAGGCAGCTTTTGCAGCCGTGCGGCGCGTGCAGGCCTGCATGTCGCGCTTCGAGCTGGATAGCGACGTCGCGCGCTTCGCGGCGCTGCCTTCGGGGGCAAGCATGGAGGTTGAATCCGAGACTGCAGTGGTGCTGCAGTCCGCCTGGGCACTGCAGCAGGCCAGCGGCGGCCTGTTCGACATCACTCTGGGTCGCGCGCCTGACGGCTGGCGCTGCGAAGGGCGCAGCCTGCATAAGCAGGCTGCCGCAGCGGCATTCGACCTGGGGGGCATCGCCAAAGGCTACGCCGTGGACAGTGCCGTGCAGACGCTGCAGCGCCTGGGTTGCACGACGGGCTGGGTCAATGCCGGGGGCGACCTGCGGGCCTTCGGAGCCGTGCTGCTCCCGGTTCTGTTGCGTGACGAAGACAGCGGTGGCGTGCACCCGTTCATGCAACTGGGCGATGCGGCATTCTCGACGAGCCGCTTCGGCGTCCACTGTCGCAGCCAGGTTTGGGCCGCAGGCGGTCGCGGGGTGGATGCCCATGTGAGCGTGGCCGCGCCGAGCTGTCTGTGGGCCGACGCATTGACCAAGGTCGTAGCGGCCAGCGGCGATGCACAGCACCCGCTGCTACAGGAGCATCGTGCCCGTGCATGGCTGCATTGACCTGGCCTCACGCTGAAAGTGAAAGACCGGTACCCCTATGAATCACCTCAAAAGCTGGCAGTACCGCGCCCTGTACGTCACCGTGGCCGCGCTGACGCTCAGTGGCTTGCTCTGGCTGGCCTGGCACTACCTCTGGGGCGCGGGGGCCGGCAACCTGCCGCATCCGCTGGAGCCGTGGTGGATGCGCCTGCATGGCGCGGCCGCGTTTGCTGGCCTGTTCATGGCCGGCGTGCTGGCCGCCGCCCATGTGCCGCAGGGCTGGCGCATGACAACGCGCAGCCCGCGATTGCGCCAGCACAGGGCGGGCCAGCGCCGCACCGGCATCGTGCTCTGCGCCCTGGGCACAGCCGCCGTGCTCAGTGGCTACCTGCTGTACTACTTTGTGCCTGAGAACTTGCATGAATTGATGGGCTGGGCCCATGCGGTGCTAGGCCTCGTGCTGGCTTTGTTGCTGCCGCTGCATGGCTGGCGCCATGATCAGTCGGCTTGTGGGCGTTAAAGGTATCTTCCGCCGCTACGGCGCCTGCGGTGAGAACACCATGCAAACCTGGCTTTCGCATGTGGTGGACGCCACAGGTCGGTGGGTGGCGAAGGAGTTGTGCCTTCGGCCCGACTGCCACCAGAGGGGTGGTGGTTTGGGCCGCTTCAGGCTGAACTGCGTCATTTGCAGGTAGCGGCCCCAGCGGCCGCTCTGGCCATGACCAGACATCCGACGAACAGCGGCTTGCATACCTCCTAGAACGCTTCGATTTCATGCGTGCAATTTTTGCCTTATCAAATTCCTCCAAGGCGGGTACCAGCAGCCTTTGCCGGCCCAGGAAGACGTTGGCCAGTGCCAGGGCAGTAAACGCTCGCGTCGCGTTCTTTTGCAGCCCCACATAGCGCACCTTGCCAAAGCCCCACGGCCGCTTGACCACGCCAAAGACATGCTCGACACGGGCTCGAATCTTGGACTTGCTGCGGTTCTTGCCGCGCGCTACCTCGTCCACGAGGCCAAGGCATCCACCTTGAAGGAGTCGCAAGCCGTGGTTCGTTGCAGGCCAGTGATGTTACCCAATGGTCGCATGCTCAGTGTGCTGGCTTACGGCGGCCGTGCGTATAATGACCTTTGGGTCGGGTTTATTTGGTGTGCAGGCATTGGATGTCATGCGACAAAAAGCACCATTTAAGAGTGGAAGTGACAGAATAAAGTCTGGTTTGGGTGGTTGGAGTCGATTGAAACCATGTCTGGTTTTTCGCCTCATAACCCAAAGTTCTCGCGCAACCAATAAGCAAGCGGTTTCCGCTGACAGTAAACGCCCACTAACCAGTGGGCGTTTTTGTTTGTGCTTACGTTGTCTCATGACGAAATATTCAATCGGAAGGCGCGTGCATTGAACGCATGCGTACATGGATCGCATGGCTGGTATCAGCGCTTGGTGATGTGCACTGCGGAAAACGCTGGGCCGGCGCGTCGCCGCACCGATTGGGCGCTGTTTGGAGCAGGGTATCTTGCGCAAACACGGGCTTCCGCGGTTGGGGCGCGGCTCCCTGGTTTCCAAGAGCTTTCCGAGCAGGAGTTGACACAGTGAATCGTTTCCATGCGGATGTATCTGCGTGACCGCCTCAGCCGTTCAGGGTTGATTGCACTCCTGGAGGAATGGGCGCAGGAAGACTTCGTGCGGGTGCAGCAACCGCGGGATCTGGCGGAGCAGCTGAGCAGCTGGCTGAGTGCCGTGGATGCCATCAAGGTCAGCAGGGCGCTGAATGCCATGGAGGTTGTTTCGCCAGGGATGGTGCAGCGGAGACGGTCGGTGGATGCGCCAGCAATGGACGCCGTCATTCAAGCTGTGAAAGCTGAAGTCTTTGGGCTCATCACCAAGCCGCATTCTCCTGTGAGGCCCCTTCGCGGCCGGGTGGACCAAGTGCCTGTCGGCCATGCCGAAGCGCAGCCCTTGACAGAGCCCGCAGCGCAGATCCAGCGGTATGTCGGCCTGCAAAAACAGATGGGAACAAAATTCGCGATCCTGCGTGGGCAGATGCGAGAGTGTTTGCGCGAGGGCTCGCTCGCGCTGCAGCAACTGGCAGCGCTGGATGCCGTGATGGAGCAGATGCTGGATGCCCGCGAGCAGCGGCTATGGGCATCGCTGCCAGGCCATCTGGAGCGGCGCCTGGCAAATCTACGGCACAGGCACCAGCAGGGGTTGCAAAGCAGCGGACAGGCAGGTGAGCCCGTGGACAGCCACCCGGAGGATGGTTGGCTGCGGGCTTTTGAGCAGGACTTGCAGGACTTGCTGCTCGCAGAGATGCAGGTACGCCTTCAGCCTATCACGGGGCTGCTGGAGGCAGCCTGCAACGAGGTAACAGGACAACAGGAATGAACAAGAGTGTGATGGCAGCCATCTTCGCAGTGGGCCTTGCGGTCGTGGGTTGGGTGGGCTGGGGTTTTGTGGGCTACAGCCCGCTGGCATTGGCCATGACGGTCGTGATTGGCGGGGTTTACGTGCTGGGCGCCTATGAGCTGATGCAGTTCCGCGCCGCGACAGCGTCTCTGCGGGTGGCGCTGGCAGGCAGTACCGCAGAGCCGCTGTCCGACCTGAGCGGGTGGCTGGGTCGCCTCGCCCCCTCACTGCGCAACCCCGTGCGCCAGCGCATCGAGGGCGAGCGGGTGGCGCTGCCCGGACCGGCCCTCACGCCCTACCTGGTCGGTCTGCTGGTCATGCTGGGCATGCTCGGCACTTTTCTGGGCATGGTGGTCACCTTCAATGGCGCCGTGGCAGCGTTGGAAACCTCGTCCAACCTGGAGTCCATTCGCGCCGCGCTGGCGGCACCCATCAAGGGCCTCGGTCTGTCGTTCGGCACCTCGGTCGCCGGTGTGGCCGCTTCAGCCATGCTGGGCCTGTTGTCGGCCATGAGCCGCCGCGAGCGGCTGGAAGCGGTGCGCCTGCTGGATGCCCATGTCCCCACCCTGTTCAGGCCCTTCTCGTCCGCCCACCGGCGTGAAGAAATGCTCCTGGCCCTGCAGGCGCAGGCCCAGGCACTGCCGCTGATCGCCGAACACCTGCAGGGCGTCATGGAAGGCCTGGAGCGCCGTCACGGCCAATTGGGCGAGCAGCTGCTGGCACAGCAGCAGGGGTTTCACCGCGAAGCGGCCTCGGCCTACACCCAGCTGGCCAGCACCGTCGGGACATCCTTGCAGGAGAGCCTGGGCGCCAGCGCCCGTCAGGCGGGAGAGACGATTCGTCCCGTGGTCGAGCAGGCAATGGCCACGCTGGCCCAGGAGGCCCAGCGTTCGCACGAACGGTTGCGCGCAACCACCGATGCACAGCTGCAGGCGCTCTCGGCCCAATGGGAGGGTACGGCCCACCAGGTGGCCGACACATGGACTTCGGCACTGCACAGCCACACACAGACCCAGGGCACCCTGGTGGCGCAGCTCGACGGTGCCCTGCAGTCGGTCACGCAGGCGTTTGACCAGCGGTCCAGCGCACTGGTGGACTCTCTGCAGGCGTCAACCGCGCAAGCGCACGCAGCCCAGGCCGTGGCCGATCAGCAGCGTCTGGAAAGTTGGAATCGCTCCATGGAAGGCATGGCCAGCAGGCTCGGCGCCGAGTGGCAACGCACAGGCACGCAGATGCTGGAGCAGCAGCAGCGCGTCGGCGAGGCCCTGGAAGGGGCGGTCCAGCAGATCGACCACAGCCTGCAGACGGCCGCCCAGGCGTTTGACCAGCGTTCCGACAGCTTGCTGACAACGCTGCAGGACACGGTCGCGCAATCGCACGCCGCCCAGGTGACGGCCGACCAACTGCGCCAGGAAAACTGGAGCCGTTCCATGCAAGCCATGGCCAGCACGCTCAGCGCCGAATGGCAGCGTGCGGGCGCACAGACGGTGGCGCAGCAGCTGGGGGTGTGCCAGGCCCTGGAGACAACCGCCACGCAGATCACCGAACGCATGGCCGAGCAGGTGGCACGCACACTGGGTGGCGCGGCCACGTTGTTGGACCAGTCGGACGTGTTGCTGCGCACCCGCATGGAGGCCGAGGCCCAGTGGGTGCAGGCCCAGGGCCAGCGCATGGACGAACTGACCGGCGTGTGGCGCACCGAGCTGGTGGCCCTGCGCGATGCCGAGGCCCAGCGCGGCCAGGCGGCCGTGGAGCGGCTCGACACCCTGCAGGCTGCCGTGGCACAGCACCTGGCCACACTCGGGTCGGCCCTGGAGGCCCCGCTCACGCGCCTGCTGCAGACCGCTTCGGACGTGCCGCAGGCTGCGGCCGAGGTCATCACCCAGCTGCGCCAGGAAATGACGCGCCTGAGCGAGCGCGACAACCTCGCTCTGGAAGAACGCGCTGCCATGATGGAGCAGGTGGGCACACTTTTGCAGTCGGTGAACGAAGCGGCCGTGCAGCAGCGCGCCGCCATTGATGCGCTGGTGGGCTCGGCCGCCCGGGTGCTGGAGCAGGCGGGCCAGCAGTTCGCCCAGTCGCTCGGCGCGCAGGCCGGCAAGGTGGACGAAGTGGCAGCGCATGTGGCCGCCAGCGCCGTGGAGCTGGCCAGCCTGGGTGAGTCCTTCAGCCACGGTGTGGGCCTGTTCAGCGCCAGCAACGAGAAACTCATGGAAAGCCTGCAGGGCATCGAAGGCGCGATCGGCCAGTCGATGAGCCGCAGTGATGAACAGCTGGCCTATTACGTCGCCCAGGCCCGCGAGGTGATCGACCTGAGCATCAGCGCGCAGCAGGGCATCGTGGAAGACCTGCGCCGGCTGCATGGCAATGCCGGCAGGGTCCCGTCGCAAGGGGTGGCCGCGTGACGGACCTGGACGACAGCCTGGACGATGCCGCCGAACAGACGGCCCCGGCGTGGGCCGTGTTTGGCGATCTCATGGCGGGATTGCTGGGCGCTTTTGTGCTGATCCTGGTGGGCGTGCTCGTGGTGCAGATCGATCTGGTGGCCAGCCTCCAGCAGGAGGTGGCGAAGCGCCAGATGGAGGAGCAGCGCCGCATGGCACTGGAGAAGGCGCTCGCCATTCCCCTGGCCAGCGGCCGGGTGACCGTGAACAACGGCCGCATCGGCATCAGCGGCAGCGTGCTGTTTGCCACAGGCTCTGACGAGCTGCGCCCAGAAGGCCGCCAGCTCCTCACCAGCCTGGTGCCGCCCCTGCAGGTGTACCTGCGCGAACGCGACGAAATGCTCATGGTGAGTGGCTTCACCGACAACACCACGCTGCTGCGAGGTGCCCACCAGCGCTTTGCCGACAACCTGGAGCTGTCGGCCCAGCGCGCCCTGACGGTGGCGCGGGCACTCATCGACGAAGGCATGCCCTCCTCCCAGGTATTTGCAGCGGCCTTTGGCGCCGAGCAGCCGGTGGCGGACAACACCGACGAAAAGGGGCGCGCGCAAAATCGCCGCGTGGAAATGGCGCCGGTGCCCAAGGCCTCGAATGCAAAGCCTGTCCGATGAGTGAGCCGGGCGAGCCCACGCTGCAGTCCCTGCGGGCCCACGGCGCCGATCGCCATGACCCGGCACGCTTTCACTTCCTGGAGGTGATGGCCCGACGCATTCCAGACCAGCCTGCAGCCGTGCAGCAAGTACTGCAAGGCCGCCTGCGTGCGGCGGTGATCGACTATGCCGCGTGCGTCCGTTCGGCGCCAGGAGCGCGGCAGCGCATGGAGCAGCCCGCCATGCCCGCAGAGGGCTCTGGCCTGGTGCAACTGAACCGCGACCTGAACGCCCGCGTCCGGAACGATGGCGGCATCGCGCGCACGGGTGTCGGCGCAGGGGTTTCGGACATGCAGAGCGTGCGCCAGTTCAGCGAAGTATGGTCCAAGATTTCTGCGGAACGACGGGTAGCGCAGGCGCTGGAGCACGGACCCGACAACGCCGGTCCGCTCAACTCGCACAAGCTCATGCTGCGCGCACTTTGCTTGATGCAATCCTTGTCGCCGGACTACCTGCGGCGCTTTCTGTCGCACGTTGATTCCCTGTTGTGGCTGGAGCAGGCAAGTGCGAAACCCTCACGCTTGGCAGCCAAACCGGGGCGCAAGAGCCAGCCCAGGCAATGAGCTTTCCGGTGGACGGGGTTCACGTGTTGCGATGCCCATCGTTCTGGGCAACGCATCGCCTGCACAGCCGATCCGTGCAATAGCGCCAACCCGGGCAGCGCCTCACTGGGCAAAGAGCTCTGCCCTGGCGGCCCGTGTGATGGCGGAAACGCAGGGGTGGGTGATGCGGCGTTCTACGGAGATGGCGAAGAATTCCTCCACCAGCTCGGAGGTCTTGCCCACCACCTGCACGCCAAACTGCGCCACGGTTTCGTCCTCCAGTACGCTGGGCGAGGTGAAAACGCCGCGACCTTCCCGGCCAAAAGCATTCATGAGCGCGCTGTCATCGAACTCTCCCACGATGTGCGGTTGCAGCTGGTATTTGTTGAACCAGTGATCGAGTTGCTGGCGCACGGAGGACATGGGGCCCTGAATCAGCATGGGCGCGCCGTGAAGGCATTGGGGAAAGGGGCCCTGGAGCTGCTGGGCGAGTGAAGGGGCGCAGAAGAAACTCATGGCGCTGGTCCCGAGCGCATGGTTGAAGGCCTTCACCCCCACTTTTCTGGACACCGGTTCGTCGGCAATCACCAGATCCAGGCGGTGCAGCGTGAGTTGCGCCAGCAGCTCCGGGAACTTGCCCTCGTGGCAGATCATGTGCACGCGATCCGCCAGGCCCAGTGCCGGTTCCAGCAGATGGTAGGCCACCGGCTTGGCGACCGAATCGGCGATGCCCACGCGAAATTCCAGCGGTCTTGCCTGGCCGCGCGAGAGACGCACGGATTTTTCGAGTGCGTCCCCCAGGGCAAAGATCTGTTCGGCGTACCCCAGCGCAATGCGCCCCTCGCTGGTCAGCTCCAGCCCCCTGCCGCGCTTGCGAAAGAGGTCATGGCCCAGCCATTGCTCCAGTTGCTTGATCTGGCCTGACAGCGTCTGGGGCGTGGTGTGCAACTGCTCACCGGCGCGCACCACGCCGCCGGCCTTGGCCACCGTCCAGAAATACTTGAGATGCTTGAAGTTCATCGGGATGTGCAATGGTTCGATAAAAACGCAATGTTTTTATCAATAAAACGAATATACGCGAAGTGTTGAATTCACTACATTGGTCCGATGGGCCGAGCTGGAAAAGGGTTTTCCGGGGCTCGGAGGTATCAATGTTCACAAGGAGTGACGATGCGAATTACCACCAGAGGACAGCTTGCCGTGTCAGCGATGACCGACCTGGCCATGCGCCAGAACACAGGCCCGGTGGCGCTGTCCACGATCAGCGCGCGCCAGGGCATCTCGCTGTCGTATCTCGAACAGCTTTTCAGCGCCCTCAAGCGGGCTGGTCTGGTTGACAGCACGCGTGGGCCCGGAGGCGGCTATGCCCTGGCCCGCAAGCCCGAGCAGGTGTCGGTGGCCGACATCGTGGTGGCGGTGGAGAACCACCAGCCAGGGGGGGAGACGGCGGCGACGCAGGCGTCGTCCCAGATGGTGAGCATGACCGGGACGCTCTGGACGGCCTTCAACGCACGGGTGCTGGAATACCTTCAGTCCGTCACGTTGCGTGATTTGGTGGCCGAGCAGCAGGCGCGTGGCGTGCAGGTCGAATCGCCCGTGGTGGCGCGCGCCAAACTTGCCCGCCGTCCGGCGCCGCTGATGGCCCGTGCCGGAGTGCCCAATTCGGTCTTTGCCCTGGGCGCTGCCACTGCGCTGGCAGGCAAGTAGGTGGGTGCGGCGACCCGGTCGCCATGTTCATGCCGCTGACTCGGGGCGTGCCGGTGTCCTGCCGCCCCCGCCGGGCAGCGCTGCCTACAACTGTGGCGCGGGCTGCTGGATGCCGCGGATCAGCATCTCCACCGAGATGGCCACCAGGATCAACCCCATCAGGCACTCAAAAGCCATCACCACGCGCTCGCCCACCAGGCGCTGGATGCGTTCGGCCATCAGCAGCACAACGGCGCACACGGCCATGGTCACGCACAGGGCGGCCACCCACTCCATCCGCCGTTCGGGCGCCTGGGCCACCAGCAGCATGACGGTGGCCATGGCCGAGGGGCCCGCAAGTGCGGGAATAGCCAGCGGCACGATCAGCGGCTCGCCGGGCAGTTCTGTCTGAGGCCCGGAATCTGGCGGAAAGATCATGCGCAGTGCGATCAGAAACAACACGACCGCACCGGCGATCTGCAGCGACAGGTCGCTCAGGTTCATCACCCGCAGAAACTGCGCGCCGAAGAACAAAAACACCAGCAGCAGTGCGAAGGCGATCAGCACCTCGCGCAGGATCACCCGGGCCCGGCGCTCGGGCGCCACGCCGCGCAGGGCGTTGGCAAAGATGGGGATGTTGCCCAGCGGATCGGTGATCAGCAGCAGCAAGATGGTGGCCGAAGCAAAGGTGTAGCTCACGATGCGTACACCGAGTCCAGCGAGCGAAAGCCCTTGATCTCTATCGGGTTGCCGCTGGGATCATGAAAGAACATCGTCCACTGCTCGCCGGGCTGGCCGGCAAAGCGCACCTGCGGCGCGAGCACAAAGTCCGTTTGCGCGGCCTTCAGGCGTGCGGCCAGCGCATGCCAGTCGGGCAATTCCAGAATGGCGCCGAAGTGCGGCATGGGCACCAGATGGTCACCCACATGGCCGGTGCGGGCGCTGGCAAAGGGGGGGCCCAGGTGCAGCGAGATCTGGTGGCCAAAGAAGTCGAAGTCCACCCAGGTATCGGTGCTTCGGCCTTCCTGGCAACCCAGCACACCGCCATAGAAACGGCGGGCTGCATCAAGGTCGGTGACGTGAAAGGCGAGGTGAAAGAGGCTGCGCATCCCATAAAGGATAGCAGCGTGGACTCCCTTCACGCCGCACTGCCAATGGCGTCTCGGCAGCCGGCCGGCTCAGCGCTTGGGTGGGCGCGCAAGCATCTCGGTGGTGCTGGCCTTGCGGTCGGCGTTCACGCGCTGCACATGGGGGCGTTCGGCCATGCGGGCCAGGTATTCGCGCACGGGCAGGTCGGCCAGGTAGTCGCGGCCGTAGATGATCTTGGTGGCCGAGCTGATGAGCGGCAGGTGCACGATGGCGGCGCAGTCGGCCAGGGTGAAGCTGTCGCCCGCCATGCAGGGGCTGAACTTCGCCAGCCGGCCGAAGGCGGCAATGTTCTTTTCCAGCTGGGCGCCCACCTTCTCGCGGGTCGATTCACTCACCGTGCCACCAAAGAAGGCCTGGGGATACAGGTTGCGCGCCACCAGCTCCAGGTGCAGTTCCAGAAAAGTGATCAGCTCGCGCACCTTGGCGGCGGCAAACGGATCGGCGGGCAGCAAGGCCGGTTGGGGATGGGCGGCCTCGATGTAATCGGCCATCACTGCAGATTCGCACAGGGTTCCCTGGGGCGTGCGCAGGTAAGGCACCTTGCCCAGGGGCGTGGCGCTGCGGTCGGTTTCACCCACCCAGGCCTGTTCTTCGGTAAAGGGCAGGCCTTTTTCCAGCAGGGCGAGCTTGACCTTGTTGTAGTAGTTGCTGGCTGAAAAGCCGCAGAGTGTCAGCATGGGGATGTCTCCTTGGGGATGGGTAAAAAAACACATCGTAGAAGGCGGGCAGGGCAAAGCCCGTCGCCCAGATGACCCCGGTCAAGGACTTGGCGGCTTGCCCACCTACAATCAGCGCCTTCATGACCGCCCCCCTGCAAACCCTTCGCCGCGCTCGCTGGTTCGCCCGCATGGTGCTGGCGTGGTTTGTCATGTCCATCGGCGTGGCGGCGGCGTCGCCCCTGGTCAACCCGCAGGCCATGGAGCTGATCTGCTCGGGCTCGGGCGCGATCAAGGTGCTGGTCAAGACCGACGACGGCGCCAAGGAGTTGTCCGGCCACACGCTGGACTGCCCGCTGTGCGCGCATGTGGGCGCTCCGCCTCCCGCGTCGCAGGCCCCGCTGCCGGTGGTGCACCCTCTGGCGCATGCCCTGCGCTCCATTCCTGCCGCGCACATCGCTGCGCGCACTGCCGCGCCGCTGCCGCCGCGCGGGCCCCCATCGTTCTCCTGAGATTGCCTTGATGTGATAGCTGCTTGCGCATGAAACACATGCGCTTGCAGCCTATTTGGCTTGATTTTCAGGAGTTTCCATGCGCAAGAGCCGCATGGCGCTGGCCGTGTCCAGTGCCTTTCCCCTCGTCCTTACCTTCTCGTTCACCGGGGCCGTGCCCGCATTCGCCCAGACTGCCGATCATGCCAATGGGCCGGTCAAGGAGCTGGGCGTGGTCACCATCAGTGGCGGCCAGCCCACCTCGCTGCCCACGCAGATCCCCACCACCATCGAGGGCGTGACGCGCGAGCAGATCGCGCATTCGATCAACGCCACCGACAGCGAGGACGCCCTCAAGTACCTGCCCAGCCTGCTGGTGCGCAAGCGCTACATCGGCGACTACAACCACGCCGTGCTTTCCACGCGCGCCTCGGGCACGGGCAACCCGGCGCGGTCCATGGTGTTTGCCGACGGCATCTTGCTGAGCAACTACCTGGGCAACGGCCCCACCAACGCGCCACGCTGGATGCTGGTCACGCCCGAGGAGATCGAGCGCGTGGACGTGCTCTACGGTCCCTTCTCCGCCGCCTATGCGGGCAACTCGGTGGGCGCGGTGGTGGACTACGTCACGCGCATGCCGACACAGTTCGAGGCGCACGGGCAGGTCAGCACCCAGCACCAGCCGTTTGACCTCTACAACACCAGCGGCACCTACGGGGGCAAGCAGGTGAGCGCATCCGTCGGCAACAAGAATGGCGACTGGTCCTGGTTCCTCAACTTCAATAAGACCGACAGCGAAGGCCAGCCGCTCACCTTCCCCACGCGGCTCGTGTCCGCAGGCACCGTGGGCAGCGCGGGCACGCCTGTCACTGGCGCGGTGCTGGGCAACAACCGCAGCAACCAGCCGTGGTACCTGCTGGGCACGGCTACGCAGTACCACACGCAGCAAGACCATATCAAGGCCAAGATTGCCTACGACGTCTCGCCCACCGTGCGGGCCGCTTACACCTTCGGCTGGTGGCACAACGCATCCGAAGGGCGGCCCAGCAGCTACCTGCGCGACGCCAATGGCAATGCGGTCTACAGCGGCACGGTCAACATCAACGGCCGCTCGTACACGCTTGCGCCCACCGACTTCAACGTCTCCAACGAAGACCTCACGCATTTCATGCACGGGCTTGTCGTCAAGAGCCACACCCAGGACGTGTTCGACTGGGAGGTGGCCGCCAGCCTCTACGACTACCAGACCGACACCCTGCGCGCCGCCACCGTCGCGCTGCCTGCCGCACTGAACGGCGGCGCGGGCCGCATCGTCAACAGCAGGGGCACGGGCTGGAACACGCTGGCCACCAAGGGCACCTGGCGGCCTGGCGGCATGCAGGGCGCACACATCGTGGACTTTGGGCTGCAGCGCGACAGCTACCAGCTGCGGACGGTGGAGAACGCCACCAGCCACTGGACCAGCGGTGAAGCGGGCGCACGCAGCCAGGCCTTCAACGGCGACACGCAATTGCTGGGCCTGTGGGCGCAAGACACCTGGAAGATCGCGCCAAAGTGGAAGGCCGTGCTGGGCGCCCGCGCCGAACGCTGGAGCGCCCGCAACGGCCAGACCGGCAACGCCACCACCACGCTGAGCCACCCCGAGCGCAACGAAACCTCCCTCTCGCCCAAGGCCGCGGTGGCCTGGCAGGCCAGCGACCTGTGGGTGCTCAAGGCGTCCACAGGCCGCGCCGTGCGCATGCCCACCGTGGCCGAGCTATACCAGGGCGGCATCAGCGGCAGCGGCACGTTAATCAACAATGACCCCCACCTGAAACCCGCAAAGAGCTGGACCACCGAGCTGACGGCCGAGCGCGACATGGGCAATGGGCTGCTGCGCCTCACGACCTTCTTCGAGCGCACCAGGGACGCGCTGTATTCGCAGACCAATGTGCTGGTCACGCCCAACCTCACCAACATCCAGAACGTGGACGCCATCCGTACCCAGGGGCTGGAACTCTCGTACCAGGCGGCCAACGTGCTGGTGCGCGGGCTGGAGCTGGGCAGCAGCCTGACCTGGACCCATTCCACAATCACACGCAACGACAAGTTCCCCGCCAGCGTGGGCCAATGGCAGCCGCGCATCCCTGAGTGGCGCGCCAGCGCCGTGGCGACCTATCGGCCGGACGACAAGTGGTCCTACACCCTGGGCGCGCGCTACAGCGGCAAGCAGTACAGCACGCTCGACAACAGCGACCCCAACGGCTTTGCCTACCAGGGCGCCAGCCGCTACTTCACCACCGACTTGCGCGTGCGCTACCAGATCACCAAGCAGGTGAGCGCCGCCGTGGGTATCGACAACCTCAACAACTACCAGTTCTGGAACTTCCATCCCTACCCGCAGCGCAGCTACATGGCCGAGCTGAAGTGGGCCCTCTGACCTCTGCATACGCCATCATTACCATGAGAACTCTCAAAAGAATAGCTACTTGCGCTTTATTGGTAAGCGCCACAGGTCTTTTTAATGTTGCAAATGCCCATATCACGCTGGAATACCAGGTGGCCAACGCCGGCAGCGGCTACAAGGCCACGTTCCGCGTGGGCCACGGCTGCGGTGAGTCGCCCACGCGCGAGATCGTCGTGACCCTGCCGCCCGGCGTGGAAGGCGCCAAGCCCATGCCCAAGGCCGGCTGGACCATCGCCATCGAGCGCGAAAAGCTCACCCCGCCGCGCACCGACCACGGCAAGACCATTGCGGAGGAAGTGCGCCGCATCCGCTGGACGGCGAACACCCCGGCCGATGCGCTGCCCAACGCCTACTACGACGAGTTCGTGCTGCAGGCGCGCATGCCCGCGCAGGCGGGCACCCTTTACTGGCCCGTGGCACAGGTCTGCGAACAGGGCCGCACCGACTGGGCCGAGGTGCCTGCCGCAGGCCACAAGCCTGGCGATCTGAAATTTCCCGCCCCCGCGCTGGAGCTGATGCCGGCTGCAGGCGGTCACGCGCATTGACCGTTTTCCCTTTCCCTTTTCTTTTTCAACCCCAGGAGAGCTCCATGACACTGCAACACATCACCCGCTCCGCTTTCATCGTCCTGGCCCTGCTTGCCGGGCAGGTCCATGCCCAGGCCACCGCGCCCGTGGTGGTGGACGGCGCCTGGGCACGCGCCAGCGTGCAAGGCCAGAAGGCCACGGGCGCCTTCATGCGCCTGACCGCCAAGGACGGCGCTCGCCTGGTGCGCATCGAAACGCCGGTCGCCGGCGTGGCCGAGGTGCACGAGATGAAGATGGAAGGCGACATCATGAAGATGCGCGCCGTGCCCGCGCTCGACCTGCCCGCGGGCAAGACCGTGGAGCTCCAGCCTGGTGGCTACCACGTCATGCTGCTGGACCTGAAGGCACCCTTGGCCAAGGGTTCCACCGTGCCCGTGACGCTGGTGTTCCAGGATGCCAAGGGCGTTGAAACCCAGCTGCCGCTGCAGTTGCCGGTGGCCACGCAGGCGCCTGGTGCAACGGCTGCCGCAATGGGCCACGGCACGGCGCACGGGCAAAAACACTGAGCACCGGGGGCTTCCCGCTGCCCAAGGCATTGGAGTAAGCTGTGCCACCACGGCGCCCCGGGCCGTGCCACAGACCCACCTCTTGCGGAGCGGCCATGAGCGACACATCCCACTTTGGTTTCGGCAAATTCGTCCCCGGCTTTGACTTTCTGCAAAGCCTGGCCAAAGGCGCCTCCAGCGGCATTCCCCAACTGCCCAACCTGTCGAACTGGGTGGCGCCCACGCTCAGTGTCGAAGAGCTGGAAAAGCGCATCGCCGAACTCAAGGCCGTGCAGTTCTGGCTGGAGCAGAACTCGCGTGCCCTGACGGCCACCGTCCAGGCGCTGGAAGTGCAGAAGATGACCCTGGCCACGCTTCAGGGCATGAATGTCAGCATGGCCGAGGTGGCCAATGCCTTCAAGCCCAAGGCCGCCGATACCGTTGCCAGCCGGACCAGCGCCCCCGCGCCGGCACCCGCGCCCGCAGCGGCTGCGCCACAGCCCGCTGAACCCGTCCAGCCTGCTGCGGCCGAAAATGCGCAGGCCACCAAGGCACCCGAGCCGGCCCTGGTGGACCCCATGCAATGGTGGGGCGCGCTGACCAGCCAGTTCCAGCAGATCGCTGCCAGCGCCCTGAAAGACGCCGGCAAGCCGGCGGCGCTGGACCCCACCACCAGCATGGCCACCGAAGCCCTCAAGACCGCTACCGACATGGCCAGCCAGTTTGCCGCCAAGGGGCTGCAGACCCTGCAGGCCGGCCAGCGCACTGCCGCCGGTGCGGCCAGGCCGACCGCTGCCAAGAAGCCCGCCGCCAAGAAGGCGCCTGCCCCATCTGCGGCCAAGTCCGCCACCAAGAAAACCACGGCCCGCCGCGCACCGCGCAAGCCGGCGGGCGGATAGGCTGCTCTGGCGGTGCTGCAGGCAGCGCCCGCCGCCGCCCGTGAGGTCACACCATGAAACTATTTCCCACCGGCCATGCCACCCATCCCCAGTGGCGCATGGCCGCCGCCCTGGTGCTGGCGCAGTTGCGCGCCCAGATGGCCCTGCCCGACTACGCGCACGCCCCCACGCTGGGCCTGCTCTACATCACCGACCACTATGCCAGCGAGGCGCAGGCACTGTTTGACTACCTGAGTGGGGAGCTGCCCGAAGTGACCGACTGGAGCGGCACCGTGGGCGTGGGGGTCGCGGCCAACAATGCCGAGTATTTCGACGAGCCTGCGCTGTCGGTGATGTTGCTCGACATCCCGGCCGACCAGTACCGCGTGTTCTCGGGCGTGGCCCCGCTGCCGCGCAATCCAGCCAGCGGCTTCGAGGCCCATACCGCGCTGGTGCATGCCGATGGCCATACGGCCGAGCTGGCGGAGCTGCTGGGCGAAATGGCCGCGCGCACCACCACCGGCTACCTGTTTGGCGGGCTCAGCGCCAGCCGTGGTGCCAGTGTGCAGTTCGCCGTGGCCGGCAATGGCAACATCGCCGGCCACGGGGCGGCGGGCGGGGTATTCGATGGCGGCCTCTCGGGCGTGGCCTTCGGGTCCGGCGTGGCGCTGCTGTCGCGGGTCACGCAGGGATGCCAGCCGGTGGGGCGCTTGCACACCGTCACCGCTGCGCACGAGAACGTGGTGCTGCAGCTCGATGCGGAGCCCGCGCTGGATGTGCTGCTGTCCACGCTCGATGTGTCGCTGGACGGCGATCCGCAGGCGGCGCTGCGCAAGGTGCGGGCAACCCTGGCGGGGCTGGTCGATGCCGGCGAACAGCCGCAGGGGGCGCAGCACACCGGCCACTTTGGCACGGACACCCGGGTGCGCCACATCGTGGGCCTCGATGGTGCGCGCCGGGGCGTGGCCCTGGCCGATCAGGTGGAGCCCGGCATGCACCTGGCGTTTTGCCAGCGCAACGTGGCCGCGGCCCGTGCCGACCTGATGCGCATCTGCGCGGAAATCCGCGAGGAGCTTTCGCCGGAAGAGACGGAGCCGGCACCGCTGGCCGGCGAAGCGCAGGAGGGTTTGCGCCAGGCGCCTGGCAGCGCGGCACCGGCGGCGGCCAGCCCTGCGGCCCGGTCCATCCGGGGTGCCATCTACGTGAGCTGCTCGGGCCGGGGTGGGCCGCACTTTGGCGGGCCCAGCGCCGAATTGCAGATCGTGCGGCATGCGCTGGGCGATGTGCCGTTGACAGGTTTTTTTGCCGGCGGCGAGATTGCGCACCACCACCTGTATGGCTACACCGGTGTGCTGACGGTGTTTGTGGGCAGCGAATAGGGCCGTTGCGATCAGGCCGCCGGGCGGTCCTCGGCCTTGTCCTTTTCCTCGGGAGGCAAGCGTGTGACCGGGAGCGTGACGATGTCCTGCACTTCGCTGTATTCGTCGATGGCAAACACCATGGGCACATCCGACAGGTGGAGGTTGTCCAGCAGCTCCATGCCTGTGATGGTTTCTGGCATGAGGGGGGTGTTTGCAGCTGCTGCTCCGGCAGGCCGCCGTGGGCCTTGTCCCGCAGCGTGCACGATAGCCGCTGGCACGCGTTGATCACGCCCAGGCATGTTGTCCATGCCGCCCCGCACCACCGGGAAGCGTGCGTGGTCAGACGCTTCGATGCATTCAGGTTGTCTTCAAACGATGCATCGACATCCACGCACACCACGTTGCCACGCGGCACCATCAACGAGTCAATCTGGCGGCCGTCCCGCCGGAACACATTGCGCACCAACGGCACGGCAACGGCCGTCTGCGCTGACCATGCCCTCGGCCAGCGCGCGGGCAAATCGCACGATGGGGGCGCAGGCGTCTGCCATGCGGGTGGTCAGTGATTTGTCAGAAAAAGCCCGGGGGTTCAAGGGTTTTCACTGTCGAGAGAGCAGGGGGGCATTCATTAACGTCCATGGTGGCCGCGCAAACTGGTTTGGTTATGCCGGATTGGAACCGTACACATTCAGGAGACACCATGAAATTCGCCTTCAAAATTGCTGCCCTTGCCGGCGCTGTTGCACTGTCCACCGCTGCCTTCGCGGCAGACCCTATCAAGATCGGTGTGGATGGCCCTTTCACGGGCGGTTCGTCCTCCATGGGCGTCAGCATGCGCGATGGCGTGCGTCTGGCCGCAGAGGAAATCAACAAGGCCGGCGGCGTGCTGGGCCGTCCGCTGCAACTGGTCGAGCGTGATGACGAAGCCAAGAACGAGCGTGGCGTCCAGATTGCCCAGGAGCTGGTCAACAAAGAGCGCGTAGTCGCCGTGGTGGGCTACATCAACACCGGTGTGGCCCTGGCTTCGCAGCGTTTCTTTCAGGAAGCCAAGATCCCGGTCATGAACAACGTGGCCACCGGCTCCATCATCACCAAGCAGTTCGAGAAAGAGCCTGAGAACTACGTGTTTCGCAATGCCGCACACGACAGCATCCAGGCACCCATGATTGTTGAAGAAGCCGTGGCACGCCGCGGCTTCAAGAAAGTGGCGATCCTGGCGGACTCCACCAACTACGGCCAGCTCGGTCGTGAAGATCTGGAGAAAGCGCTGAAAGCCAAGGGCGTCACGCCAGTGGCCGTTGAAAAGTTCAACATCAAGGACGTCGACATGACGGCCCAATTGCTCAAGGCCAAGGCGGCCGGTGCCGAGGTGATCCTGACTTACGGCATCGGTCCTGAACTGGCACAGATCGCCAACGGCATGACCAAGCTGGGCTGGAAAGTGCCGATGGTTGGCAGCTGGACCCTGTCCATGGCCAACTACATCGACAACGCCGGCCCCGGCGGTGAAGGTGCACGCATGCCGCAAACCTTTGTGCAGGAGCCCACCACGCCCAAGCGCCAGGCGTTCATCGTGAGCTACCTGAAAACCTTCAACCCGAAGAACAGCCGCATCGATTCACCCGTTTCGGCTGCCCAGGGCTATGACTCCATCTACCTGCTGGCTGCTGCGATCAAGCAGGCCGGCAGCACGGAGGGCCCCAAGATCAAGGCCGCACTGGAAGACCTGAAGGCACCGGTGGAAGGTGTTGTCACCACCTATGTGAAACCTTTCTCCAAGACCGACCACGACGCCATCACCGCCAACATCCCGGTGTTCGGTGAGGTCAAGGGCCAACGCGTTGTTTACGCATACCCCGAAGACCAGAAAAAGGCTTCTGAAGTTCGCCTGAAGAAGTAAGCGGTTCGTCAACCGCTGCCGCTGCCAGAAACGGCAGCGGTATTTTTTTGTCCACTGACATTTTTCACGCCATTCGACCGATCCGTACGCGAGGGCTTCCCGCATGCAAATTTTTACCCAACTCGTCTTTAGCGGCATTGCACTGGGCATGATCTATGCCGTTATCGCCTTCGGCTATCAACTCACCTTTGCCACCTCGGACACCCTGAACTTCGGTCAGGGCGACGCGCTCATGCTGGGCGCCCTGGTCGGTCTGACACTCGTAGGCTTGGGTGTCAACTACTGGCTCATGATCCCGCTGGTGTGCCTGTTTGGTGCACTTCAGGGCGCCGTGGTGGAGCGCATCGGCGTGCGGCCCGCCATCAAGATCAAGTCAGAGTTCGGCTGGATCATGTCCACCATCGCGCTGGGCATCATCTTCAAGAACGTGGCAGAAAACGTGTGGGGCCGTGATGACCTCAAATTCCCTTCGCCACTGCCAGAGGCACCGTTCCAGTTCCTGGGCGCCAACATCTTGCCGATGGAAGTGCTCGTGGTCTGCGGTGCGCTGGCCATGATGCTGGCGGTGGAGTTGTTCAACCGCCGCTCCATCTTCGGCAAAGCCGTGGTGGCCACCTTCAATGACCGCGATGCCGCCAAGCTGATGGGCATCAATACCGGGCTGGTGATTACCTTCTCGTATGCGCTGTCGTCCCTGACGGCCGGTTTTGCGGGCGTGCTGATTGCGCCGCTGACGTTGACGGGGGCCACGATGGGCGCCGTGCTGGGGCTCAAGGCTTTTGCGGTCGCCATCATCGGTGGCCTGACCAGCGGCCTGGGCATTGTGGTGGGCGGCATCATCCTGGGTGTGGCAGAGACCACCACCGGTTTTTATCTCAGCACCGGCTACAAGGATGTTCCTGGCCTGGTGCTGCTGCTGATCGTGCTGGCCGTGCGTCCGCAGGGAATTTTCGGCAAATCCGTGATCAAGAAGGTCTGACAAAGTGGCTGCATCCTCTATTACCTCCCTGGCAGGTTCCGGCGGCCCGCAGGGCCCTGCCTCGCCCACGTCCAGCACCACCAAAGTGATGCGTCTGGTCCTGTCCATTGCGGCTTTTGCCGCCCTGCTGGCCTTCCCCACGGTGGTCGGCAATCCTTACTACATCCATCTGCTCGAGACCATCATGATCTACGCGATCGTGCTCTTTGGTCTTGACATTGTGGTGGGCTACACCGGGCAGGTGTCTCTGGGCCATGCCGGTCTGTTCGGCCTGGGTTCCTACACGGCGGGTGTGCTGGTGTTCAAGTTGGCCGCACCCATCTGGGTCACGATTCCGGCCGCCATCGTGCTGACGGCGGGCTTCGGTGCGCTGCTGGCGCTGCCCGCACTGCGCGTCTCTGGCCCTTATCTGGCCATGGTGACGTTGGCGTTCGGCACCATCATCCAGATTCTCATCAACGAGATGAGTTTTCTGACCGAAGGCCCCCTGGGCATCAAGCTGGACAAGCCCGAGATTGGCGGGTTCCAGCTGGCCAAGCGCGAGTACTTCTGGCTGGTGGCTACCATGATGGTGCTGTCGCTCATCGTGTCGCACCGCATTTTGCGCTCCCACCTGGGCCGGGCCTTCGAGGCGCTGCGCGGCAGCCCCGTGGCGTCCGATTGCATGGGCGTATCGGTCTATCGCTACAAGGTGTACGCTTTTGTGATCAGCGCCGGTTTTGCCGGATTGGCCGGGTGCCTGTACGCGTATTCGGAGCAGTACATTTCCCCCAACTCGTACAACTTCGAACTCACCGTGCTGTTCCTGCTGGCGGTGATCATGGGGGGGCGCAAGAGCCGCATCGGCTCGCTGGTGGGCGCTGCCATCATCGTGCTGCTGCCCAAGCTGCTCGATGATGTGGAGCTGTTCCGCTACGTGTCCGTGGGCCTGGCAGTTCTGGTGGCCATCACGGCCGTGGTGGCTGTCCGGCGCGAGCGCTCGACCATCTCGCAAATGGCGATCCCGGTGGTGGGCAGCATGGCGCTGGCCGCTCTGTCGTTCTGGTTGCAGACCATGACCGACTGGCGCTTGTCGATCTTCGGTGTGATCATGCTGTTTGTTGTGTACTACCTGCAGGACGGCATTGTGGGTTTTGTCCGCAATGCGCTCAACCTGCGCACGGCACCTCCCGATCTGCCCTTGCAGCCCACCGGTGCAGCACAGGCGGATGCGGTGTCCACAGCCACCACGGCGGGTGAATCCACTGAGCTGTTGCAAGCCAGCGGCGTGCTCATGCAGTTTGGCGGCCTCAAGGCCCTGAACAATGTAGACCTGAGCATCAAGCGGGGCACCATCCACGGCCTCATCGGTCCCAACGGTTCGGGCAAGAGCACCATGATGAACGTGCTCACCGGCATTTACGTGCCGACGGCTGGCGCGATCAGCTTTAGTGGCCGCTCTGTGGTGGGTCGCACCTCGTCGGACATTGCTCTGTCGGGTATTGCGCGAACCTTCCAGAACGTGCAGCTGTTTGGCGAAATGACCGCGCTGCAAAACGTTCAGGTGGGTCTGCACCACAGCTTTGCAAGCAACCTGTTTGACGTGGCCGTGCATACGGGGCGCTACCGCCGTGAGAACGATGCCGCCGTCACCCGGGGCATGGGTCTGCTGCGTTTTGTCGGCCTGCAAGACCTGGCCGCGGAACAGGCGCGCAACCTGCCTTATGGCAAACAGCGCTTGCTGGAGATTGCCCGCGCTCTGGCACTCGATCCGCAGTTGCTGCTGCTCGATGAGCCAGCCGCCGGACTCACGGCCCCTGACATCGTGGAACTGATTTCCATCATCAAGAAGATTCGCGATCACGGTGTGACGGTGATCCTGATCGAGCACCACATGGATGTGGTGATGAGCATCTGCGACACGGTATCGGTGCTGGATTTTGGCCAGAAGATTGCCGAAGGCATGCCCGCGGAAGTTCAGGCCGATCCCAAGGTCATCGAGGCGTACCTGGGCGGTGGCGCCGAGACCGTCGTGGCCCAGCCCGCCTGAGCCCGATGCCCCCGAAACGACGATACAAGACGCACAACACATGCTGACCATCCAGAATCTTTCGGCCGGCTACGGCAAGGTACAGGTGCTTCACGGCATCTCCATCGAAGTGCCCAAGGGCAAGGTCGTGACGCTGATCGGCTCCAACGGCGCTGGCAAAACCACCACCATGCGGGCGGTGAGCGGCATGATCGCGCCGACCGCGGGCCAGATCACGCTCAACGGCAAGCGCATTGACGGCCAGGAGGCCTACACCATCGCCAAGCTGGGGCTGGCGCACTCCCCGGAAGGGCGGCGCGTTTTTGCAACCATGACGGTGACCGACAACCTCACCCTGGGGGCTTTTCCCCGCCTGACGGGCAGCCGCCCCCGGGGGGATGTGGCCGGTGATCTGGAGCGGGCTCTGGAGCTTTTTCCGCGCCTCAAGGAGCGCCGCACTCAGCTGGCTGGGACGCTGTCCGGCGGTGAGCAGCAGATGCTGGCCATGGCCCGCGCCATCATGCTCAATCCGGAAGTGGTGTTGCTCGACGAGCCCTCCATGGGCCTTGCGCCCATTCTGGTGGCGGAAGTTTTCCGCATCATTGAGCGCCTCAAGGGGCAGGGTGTCACCATGCTGCTGGTGGAGCAATTTGCGGCAGCCGCCCTGGCGGTAGCCGATTACGGCTATGTGCTGGAAAACGGACGCATTTCCGTGCAAGGCCCGGCGGAGCGCCTGCGCGATGACCCGGCCGTGAAGGCTGCCTACCTCGGCGGCGGCCACTGACGCTGGGTGAGGCTGGCAGTTGGCAGGGGCCAAACTCCCCGCGGCCAGCTGGCACGCCGATAGCATGGCCTGCGTATGCCCCTGGGCAGCGCAGGCTTTTTGATGGGTGCCTGCGGTTGCGCACAGGTGCCGCAGGCGCCCAAGGTCCTCCGCCTTTCAGGCGTTGTTCGCTGCCCGCTGGCTGGGTGCGGTCACGGCCATCTTGTGGCCCGGTGCCGCGCGGTCGGACGTGCCCGTGAAAGCAAAGTCCACCTCGGGTGCCAGCCCGCTCACGATATGGGCCAGCGCCTTGCCCGAGCCGCAGGCATGCGTCCAGCCCAGTGTGCCGTGGCCGGTGTTGAGGAACAGGTTGGCCACTTTGGTCTTGCCGATCAGCGGCACGTTGCTGGGTGTGGCGGGGCGCAGGCCGGTCCAGAACTGGGCCTGGCTGGCGTCGCCCGCGCCGGGGAAGAGCTGCTCCACGCGGCGCACGATGGCCTCGCAGCGCATCGGGTTCAGGTTGCGGTCATAGCCGTTCAATTCTGCCGTGCCGGCAATGCGCAAACGGTCTCCCTGCGCGCTGGTGTAGCGCGAGAACACCAGCTTGAATTCGTCGTCCGTCAGGCTCACCTCGTGGGCCATCGACGCGTTCTTGACCGGCATGGTCACCGAATAGCCCTTGGCTGGGTAGATGGGCAGGCGAATGCCCAGCGGCTGCGCCAGCAGCGGGCTGAACGAGCCCATGGCCAGCACGAAGGCGTCGCCGCGCACGCGCTCGAAGCGGCCCTCGGCATTGGTCAGCTCCACATGGTCGATATGGCCACCGGCCTCGCGCAGCGCCGTGATGTGGTGGCCCATGCGGAATTGCACGCCCGCCGCCGCGCACAGCCGGGCCAGTTCGCGGGTGAACTGGTTGGCATCGCCCGACTCGTCCTCGGCCGTGTAGGTGGCGCCGGCCAGTTGCGGGCGGATGTGGGCGAGGGCTGGCTCGATGCGCACGGCCTCGTCGGCGCTGATGACCTGGCGCTCGCAGCCGAGCTGGCGCATCTGCTCGGCCGGGGCCAGCGCGCCGTCGAACTCCTTGGCGTTGGTATAGAAGTGCAGGATGCCCTGTGTGCGCTGGTCGTACGCGATGCCGGTGGCCGCGCGCAGCTGCTGCAGCACGCTGCGGCTGTAGGTGCCCAGGCGCACGATCTGCTCGATGTTGTGGCGCGTGCGCGCCGGGGTGCAGTTGCGCAAGAACTGCAGGCCCCACAGCCACTGGCGCATGTCGGCACGCAGACGGAACAAGAGCGGTGCATCTTCCTGGCCCAGCCACTGCAGCACCTTGAGCGGCGCGCTGGGGTTGGCCCAAGGCTCGGCATGGCTCACCGAGATCTGGCCGCCGTTGGCAAAACTGGTCTCGGCACCGGGCGTGCCCTGGCGGTCGATCACCGTGACCTCGTGGCCGAGTTGTTGCAGGAAATACGCCGAAGTCACGCCGAGCAGGCCGGCACCTAAAACGATCACGCGCATGATTTTCAAAGCCTTTCTGGGCTCTGGCACTTGACAGGCGTGCGGTAGCAGCTATTGCTTCAATAGCGTACAGCCGGCGCGTCTGCCAAGCTGCCGCTCCCCCTGTCCTTGGTACCTGAGAGATTCACCGCAATCGCCGGCATGGCGCGTGGTTTGCTCCTTCGGTGCGCCACGCGTGTAGGTCGTGGCGGCTCTCCAGACGGCTTTGTTGAATGGTGCAGTACGGAACCTGAGCGTGTATGGGAGTTTGCGCCTTCGGTGAAGCGGACGGTGCCGCTGACTCTCCTGCGAGGCCGATTCTAGGCGGCACTGCGGCGCAAAAGGGGGCTGTGCGCGCTAATGGATGGCAATCGTTGCTGATGCTGGACGGGCGCAGAAACTGGTGCCTCGCCATAATCCGCCAAGCTTTATCCCCAGGATGCCTGCCATGCCCGATACCGCCTTTGATCCCTTTGCCAGCGCGGCCTTGCTCACCATGGCGCGCCAGGGGCGCATGCCCCGGCCGCTCGATCTGCCCGCTGCGCTGCGCCCGTGCAATGCGGCCCAGGCCTATGCCGTGCAGGACGCCGTGGTGCGCGAGCGCGGCGAGATCGCTGGCTGGAAGGTGGGCGCCGCATCGCCCCAGGCGCTGCCCGCGCGCGCGGCGCTCACCCGCGATTCGGTGGCGGTAGCGCCAACCGGGCAGGCCGTGCATTTGCCTGCCGCAGGCTTTGCCGTGATGGGGGTCGAGGCTGAGCTGGTGTACGAGCTGGGTGCCGACCTGCCCGAGCGCACCGCGCCCTACAGCCCGGCCGAGGTGCTGGCGGCCATGGCGTCGGTGCGCGCCGCCATCGAGGTGTGCGACACGCGCTTTGCCGCCTGGGCCCAGCAGGGCGAGTTCAGCCGCCTGGCCGACCAGGCCTGCCATGGCGCATTGGTGGTGGGTTCGGGGCCGGCCGACGTGGCTGCGGTCCAGCCCCTGGTGCAGCCGGTGCATCTGTCCGTCAACGGCACGGTGGCCGTGCAGCACGCCGCCTGGGGCAACCCGGCGGGCGACCCGCTGCGGCTGCTGGTGTGGCTGGCCAACGAGGGCGCGCGCAGCCTGGGCGGCCTGCGTGCGGGCCAGTGGGTGACCACGGGCTCGTGCACCGGCACCGTGCTGGTGGCGCCGGGCACGGTGGTGGTGGCCGACTTCCCGGGCCTGGGCCACGCCGAGCTGCACCTGGTCTGATTCCTTTTCCAAACCCTCCGTGTCGTCGTTGCTTCGCCTTGCCGTGCTGCAGCACTGTCTGCGGCTTCGCTCGTGCCCATGCAAGCAGCCGGGGCGTGCCATCGCCCGATTTCACTCCAACCCTTTGGGCAAGGTGCTTGTGCGACCCCGAAAAGATCTTGAACGGGTTCTTCGACACGAATGATTTGGGAAAGGAATGACCCCCCGGGGAAACCGCAGGGGGCCGCCTGCGCCGCAAGATCAGTTGCGGCGCGGGTTGTCGGGCTGGCGGTCGTGGCGGTTGGGCACGCCATCGCCATCGCGGTCGTACCGGTCGTAGCGGTTGGCTGCACCGTCCCGGTCACGGTCCCAGCCGCCGCGCTGCATGGCCCAGCGGCCGTCATGCTCGGCCCAGCGGGGCTCGCGGTAGTGGTAGCCGGGACGTGCCTTCACCCAGTAGCCCGCCATCCATACATGGCGGTGGCCGCGCCATTCCCAGTGGCCGGGCACCCACGCCATGCCGCGCCGGGGGCGGGGCGCGGCCTCATGGCGCGGAGGCGGCGGTGCCTGGTATTGCACCAGGGCCGGCGCGGGGCGCTGGTACTGGGGGCTGCCGGACTGGATGATGACGGTGGCGCCGACCTGTGCGTGCGCCGCCGTCAGGGCGCTCAGCGACAGCAGGGCGATGGAAGCGGCGGCGAGGGCATTGCGTGCCATGGTGTACTCCTCAGAAATGATTCCGTGCGGAACCGGGAGCCTTGATCATTGGGGCGCTGTGTCAAGCGCACATAGGCGCTGTGCGAAGTGTTGTGAAGTGGTGTATCCGCGTGCCACCACGCGCGCACCTTGCAAGCCTGTGCCAGCGCAGGGTGTGTGTCATGGAGGCTGTGCAAAATTGCAGGCTACGGCAACACAAAGGAGCAGTCTGCATGGCGGATGAAAAGAGAGATGCGGCGCACGCAGACCCCAACCAGTTCGCCCTGCTGCGCCAGCGCCGCTTTGCGCCGTTCTTCTGGACGCAGTTCTCCGGTGCGGCCAACGACAACCTGTTCAAGTTCGCCTTCACGGTGATGGTCACCTACCAGCTCAGCGTGTCGTGGCTGCCGCCCGCGATGGCGGGGCTGGTGATCGGGGCGCTGTTCATCCTGCCGTTTTTGCTGTTCTCGGCCACGTCGGGGCAGCTCGCCGACAAATACGACAAGACGCGCATGATCCGCTTCGTGAAGAGCCTGGAGATCGCCATCATGCTGGTGGCGTCGGGCGGGTTCATGGCGGGCAATGTGCCGGTGCTGTTGCTGTGCACCTTTTTGATGGGCGTGCACTCCACGCTGTTCGGGCCGGTCAAGTTCGCCTACCTGCCCCAGGTGCTCAGCGAGCGCGAGCTCACGGGCGGCAATGGCATGGTCGAGATGGGCACCTTCGTGGCCATCTTGCTGGGCAACGTGGCCGGCGGCCTGCTGGTGGCCTTGCCTGGCATCGGCCACACCACCGTGGCCGTGGCCTGCGTGGTGCTGGCGCTGCTGGGGCGTGCCGTGGCGCAGTTCATCCCCTCCGCGCCCGCCACCGACCCGGGCCTCGCCATCCACTGGAACCCCTTCACCGAAACCTGGCGCAACCTGAAACTGGCGCACGAGAACATCGTGGTGTTCCGCTCGCTGCTGGGCATCAGCTGGATGTGGTTCTTCGGCGCCGTTTTCCTCAGCCAGTTCCCCAGCTTTGCCAAGGAGGTGCTGCACGGCAACGAGCAGGTGGCTTCGCTGCTGCTGGTGGTGTTTTCCATTGGCATCGGCACCGGTGCGCTGCTGTGCGAGGTGCTGTCGCGCCGCCATGTCGAGATCGGCCTGGTGCCGCTCGGGGCCATCGGCATGAGTGTGTTTGCCATCGATCTGTACTTTGCCTCGCGCAGCCTTCCGGCCTCCGAGGTCATGCAGCTCGCCGCCTTTCTCGTCCAGCCCGCGCACTGGCGCGTGATGGCCGACCTGGCGCTGCTCAGCCTGTTTGCCGGCCTGTACAGCGTGCCCATGTATGCGCTGATCCAGATGCGCAGCCAGCCCACGCACCGCGCGCGCATCATCGCGGCCAACAACATCCTCAATGCGCTGTTCATGATCGCCAGCGCGGTCATCGCGGGCGCGCTGCTGGGTGCGGGGTTCACGGTGCCGCAGGTCTTTCTGTTCACGGCCATCGCCAACGCCGTGGTGGCGTTCTATATCTTCCTGCTGGTGCCCGAATACCTGCTGCGCTTCGTGGCCTGGGTGCTCTCGCGTTTCGTCTATCGCTTCAAGGTGCAGGGCGATGAGCATCTGCCCACCACCGGCGCCGCCATCCTGGCCTGCAACCATGTGAGCTTTGTCGATGCCGTGCTGCTCATGGCCGCCAGCCCGCGCCCGATCTGCTTCGTGATGGACCACCGCATCTTCCGCGTGCCGGTGCTGGGCTGGCTGTTCCGCCTGGCCAAGGCGATTCCGATCGCACCGCAAAAGGACGATCCGCGCGTGTACGAGGCTGCTTTCGAGCGAGCCGCCCAGGTGCTGCGTGCAGGCGACCTGCTGGCCATCTTTCCCGAGGGCGGCATCACCCGCGACGGGCAGTTGCAGGCGTTCAAGGGCGGCATCATGAAGATCATCGAGCGCGCGCGGCAAGACGGCATCGAGGCGCCGGTGATTCCCATGGCGCTGACCAACCTGTGGGGCTCGTATTTCAGCCGCATCGAACAGGGCGACGCGATGGTGCGGCCGTTTCGGCGCGGTTTGTTCAACCGGGTGGGGCTGAATGTGGGCGCCGCCGTGGCGCCCGCCCAGGCGCAGCCCGAACTGCTGCGCGCGCATGTGGCACGCCTGCTGGCGGCCTGACCGGCTAGCGCCGCCAATAGCCGGGCGGAGGCGGCGGCATGGGCGTGCCGTAGCCCGGCCCCATGGCGCCCGGGCTGGTGAGCATGCGGCCGTACACCGGAACCTGGTGGCCGCGGGCATACATGCATTGCACGTAGGCGCTGTCGTAGCCCCGCTGGCCACCATGGGCGCTGGACTGGGCATTGCTGGCACCGACCGACGAGCCCATCAGCAGGCCCATGCCCGCGCCCACCGCCGCACCCTCGTGGTTGCCGCCGAGCGCGGCGCCCGCCAGGGCCCCGACCGCTGTGCCCACCACCGCGCTGCCCACCGTGCTCTGGTTGGCCGCGTCGGTGGCGCCGCCGATCTGCATCTGTGCGTATTGCCGGCAGTTGACGTCGTCATACCGGAATTGCTCGAAGCTCTTGGTGCTGCCGGGCAGCACCGTCACGCTGGGGCCGGTGGGCATCACCGTGCAGGCGGCCAGGGTCAGTGCCAGCAGCGGCACAGCGGTGAGGGAAAGGACTCTCATCATGCTTTCTCCGAGTGGAAATGGAATATCGGCCGTGCGCCAGGGTGTGCCTTGCGCCCGTCAGTTCGCTGGCGGTTGCGCCGGCACCTGCAGCCAGCCGCCCGGGCATTGGGTGACATAGGGGTAGTAGCCATCGGGCTGGTTGCAGCGGTACCAGTAGCCCTGTGGCTGCTGCCCATCGGCGCCCCCGTTGTAGCCCGTGCCTTCGTTGCCGCGCTCGATGTACACGGGCGGCTCTGCAGGCACTGCAATCACCGCTGGCGCAGGGTACGGCTCGGGGTAATAGTAGGGGTAAGGGTAGGCAGGGCGGTACATCGGATAACCGAAGCCCGGCCCCAGGTAACCCGGCCCCAGGTAAAGGCCGATACCGACCCGCCCACCCCGGTGCCCATGGCCGCGCCCGTCCCTATCCGCCCACGCCAGGCTGCTCGCGCCCAACGCCACGGCGGCCACTCCCGCCCACGCGAGAGGTCGAAAATTTCGCCACATCATGATTTCATCCCGCTGATCCGAAGGAGAGGGGTTGGGGCCCTGTTCAAGAGGGAAAGTTCCTCCCCCATGGTACCCCGGTGCCAGGGCTGCTGCGAAGCATGGTCCAGCAGGGTATTGGTGGATTGGAATCTTGGTGAAAACAGGTTACGGAGGCCGCGCAGGCGCGGCTGGGCAAGCTTGAAGCCGCCGGCTACGAAAAGCGCAACGCCGAGCGCCGCAAGGAGCCGGGCTACGACGGTCCCTGGCACGCCTGGCCAAAAGCGTGTGCACAGGCTGCAAGCGCCCGGGGGACCTGAAAACGACAAGATCGATTTTTGCCCGCACTGCGGCCATTGCCGTACGCGCAAGAGTGCGTTTGCGCGCCTTTGCCATGCCTGCAGCACCTGCGCCTGCCACATCCGCGTGATACAAAGGCCGGCGGTGTTCGGGGTTTCACCCCGGGTGCCGCCGGTTACACCATCCTCAACGCCATCTTGGGAGCACAGCCATGGGTTTCTTTTCCAACATCTTTTCCAAAATCTTCCCGTCGGCCAACGCCGCCGAGGTCGTCGTTGCGCCGCCAGCCCCGGCCGCTGCTGGCGCGCCTGCTGCACCTGCCGCGCCGGCGTCCATCCCGCTGGGCGACGTGGCCCCCATCCTGGATGCCATGCCGGGCGCCAGCGGGCTGAACTGGCGCACCTCCATCGTCGATCTGCTCAAGCTGCTGGGTCTGGACAGCAGCCTGTCCGCGCGCAAGGAGCTGGCCGGCGAACTGCTGTACAGCGGCAGCGACGAACCCGGCTCGGCCGCCTGGAACATCTGGCTGCACAAGCAGGTGATGCGCAGCATCGCCGCCAACGGCGGTACCCTGCCACCCGATCTGCGCGACTGATCCGCGCCGGCGCACATCGCCGTGCGCCCCAGCGGGCACCTGCCACCAGCGTGTGGCAGATTTTTTTGGGGAGCATTGGCAACAGTGCTGCGGTGAAATCAGGGTGAAAAGTGGCTCTGGCGCTTGTGGGGTAAGCGCTTGCAGCTATATGAAAAACAGCAATTGACCAAGCGCGCGCTGCAGCCGCGTGCTTGGCATCCTCACACGCCTCGCGCCCGGTCTGTCTTGAACTGAGCCCGGAACTGCGCAAACTGCCCGGCCTCCAGCGCCGCGCGCACCTCGCGCATCAGGTTCAGGTAGTAGTGCAGGTTGTGGATGGTGGTGAGCATGGGGCCGAGCATTTCGCCGCAGCGGTCCAGGTGGTGCAGGTAGGCGCGGCTGAAACCCGCGCGCCCGCCTTCGTTCCACGGAACGCCCGCGCTGCCGGCGCAGGCGTGGCAGCTGCAGGTGGTGTCTAGCGGCTGGTGGTCGGTCTTGTGGCGGGCATTGCGGATTTTCAGGTCGCCAAAGCGCGTGAACAGCGTGCCGTTGCGCGCATTGCGCGTGGGCATCACGCAGTCGAACATGTCCACGCCCTGCGCCACGCCCTCGACCAGGTCTTCGGGCGTGCCCACGCCCATCAGGTAGCGCGGCTTGTGGGCGGGCAGCAGATGCGGCGTGTGCGCCATGATGCGCAGCATCTCGTCCTTGGGCTCACCCACGCTCACGCCGCCCACGGCGTAGCCGGGGAAATCCATCTCCACCAGGCGCTCCAGCGACTCGGCGCGCAGGTTCTCGTACATGCCGCCCTGCACGATGCCAAACAGGGCATTGGGGTTGTTCAGGCGCGCAAATTCGTCTTTGCTGCGCTGGGCCCAGCGCAGGCTCATCTCCATGCTCTTGCGCGCCTCGGCCTCGGTGGTCAGATGCCCCTTGGTTTCATACGGCGTGCATTCGTCGAGCTGCATCACGATGTCGCTGTTGAGCGTGGTCTGGATCTGCATGCTCACCTCGGGCGACATGAAGAGCTTGTCGCCGTTGACGGGAGACGCAAAGTGCACGCCTTCTTCGGTGATCCTGCGCATGGCGCCCAGGCTCCAGACCTGGAAGCCCCCCGAGTCGGTGAGGATGGGTTTGTCCCATTTTTCAAAGGCATGCAGGCCGCCAAAGCTTTGCATGACCTCCTGGCCGGGGCGCATCCACAGGTGGAAGGTGTTGCCCAGGATGATCTGCGCGCCCATGTCGTGCAGGCTTTGCGGCATCACGCCCTTGACGGTGCCATAGGTGCCCACGGGCATGAAGATGGGGGTTTGCACCACGCCGTGGTTGAGCGTGAGCTGGCCACGGCGGGCGTGGCTGGTAGGGTCGGTTTTGAGAAGGTCAAACTGGAGCATGGGCGCGATTGTCCCAGATGGGCCATCTCCCCCTGCGCGCCCCGCGCACCGCCAGGGCGCCGCTACACTGGCCCGGATGGTTCAATAAAAAGGAGTGCTTGCCATGCTCAAGATTCTGATTGCCGTGGATGGCTCGGCCCTGTCGCTGGATGCCGTGCACCATGCACTGCGGCTGGTGCAGGACGGCCTGCGCGCCAGCGTGGTGCTGGCCAATGTGCAAGAGCCCGCGTCGCTGTACGAGCTGGTGGTGTCGCGCGACCCCGACCTGATCGCCGCCGCCAGCATCGAGGCGGGCGAGCACCTGATGGCCCCGGCCCGCGCGTTGCTGCAGGCGGCCGGCCTGGCCTGCGAAACTGCCGTGGGCGTGGGCGACCCCGCACATGTGCTGGTGGACATCATCGAAAGCTCGGGCTGCGACATGGTCATCATCGGTGCGCGCGGCCAGGGCGCCATCAGCAGCGCGCTGCTGGGCTCGGTGTCGCAGGAACTGGCCCATGCCAGCCCGGTGCCGGTGACCATCGTGAAGCACCCGGAGGTGCCGGAGCAGGAAGACGACGCAGAGGGTGCTGCAGACCTTGCCACCTGAGCTGCAGAGGCGGCAAGGGCCGCTCGCGGCGGCCCTGGTGGGTGGTGGCGGCTGGCCAGGCGCTTGAACATGCGCCGCATGTAGCCGTTCACCCGCAGGCATTGCTTGGGTCCGTCCACCGGCAGCGGGCCTGATACCGCCGCGATGCCATTGGCCCTGTCTTGGGCGCCCGCCGCACGCGGGCGCCGGCGCGTGTTGTGGGCCCACGACTGGGGATGTACGCTAGAAGTCCACCAGGCTCAGCCCCAGGCTGAATACCGTGCGCTTCCTGTTGTAGTCGATCATGCTGTCGCCGTAGCCGCTGAACAGCTGGGTGTGCAGGCGCAGGTTGCTCTTGCTGCCGCCCAGGCCCGTGCCCAGGGTTTGCAGCCACTCCAGCCGGGCCGAGCCGCGCCCGCTGCTGGACAGCGAGTGGCGCAGCGTGGCGCCCAGGGTGTTGTCCTTGTCCAGGTTCCAGAATGCCTTCACCTCGCCCCGGCCGATGTAGTCGCTGATGCCGGGGTTGTCGTCGTCGGGGCTGTTTTCGGACAGGCGTTTCCAGATGCGCGCCTGGATGTGCCAGCGGTTGTCCAGCTCCATGCCGGTCATGAGGTAGACGCGGTTCCAGCTGCGCGACAAGGGGTTGCTCTGGCCGTTGGACTGGTGCACCAGTCCGGCGCCGCTGTAGCGCCAGCGCCAGCCAAAGGGCAGCCGGGCGTCGGTGGGGTAGACATACATCACCTCCGGCTCATGGTCGGTGGTGCGGAAGGGGCGCGAGATGCCGGGGCTGAACAGCTGCCAGTACGACTGCTGCGTGTAGCCAAACCACAGCGAATCCTTGAGCGTGGGGTGGCCCTGGGTGAGCATGCCCTGGGCGATCTTGGTGCGCACCGACAGCTGGATGCGGTTTTCGGTGCGATGGTAGGGGGTGGACTCTGTCGCGGTGCGGCCATCGGCGTCCGAGCTGGGCTGGCGGTTCACGTTGCTGCTTGCCACCACCGACACCGACAGCGGCCGGTAGCCGCGAAAGCCGAAGGTGCCGCAGTTGCTGCCCGACTCCAGTTCCCAGAAGCGCGAGAGGTCGCTGTACTGCGTGTCGCGGCAGCCTTCGGTCTGGGCCACGTCAATGATGCGCGTGGCCGGCAGCCGGGTGTCCACCGGCAGCGGCACCGCCGCAGGGTCGGCGGCGCCCTCTGTGCTGGCCGCAGCCGATGCCGCGGGCGCCTGCCAGGCCTGCTGGCCGGCCCACTGGTCGAAGCAGGCCAGGCGGGCCTGCTGGTCATTGCCCAGGGCCGCGCAGCGGCGCCAGGCGTTGTCGGCGTTGGCGGGCGCGGAGGCGTTTGCGCTAGTGGCAGCGGATCCGGTCTGGGCCATGGCGGCCCCGGCTGGCGCCAGCAGCGCCAGCACCAGGGCGGTGCCGTGGCGCGCGCTCATTGCCAGCCCGGCTGCTTGCGCAGCACGAAAGCAAGAGAGAGGGTGGGGTGGACGTTGTTCCATGTTCCGCGTATTTCCTGGCCACAACTGCCATCGACCACCTGGCCGGTCCAGGTGGCACTGATGTTGGTGCCGTTGATCGATTCTTCCAAGGCCAGCTCGCCCGCATCCACATCGCCGCTGAGCAGTGCACTGGCGTCGCCGCGCTGCACGGTGCCGCGCACGCTCTCGGCCAGCTCGGGATGGGGACCCAGCTGCAGCACGGCCGTGGTGGCGGGTGCTGGCGCTGCATCGGGTGCGGCGGGCTGCAGCGTGGCGTGCCAGCGGCCTTGCAGGTGTTGATGATTCAGGTCAACCGCAGCCGGGCAAGCGGTGGTGGATTGTGGACCATTTTGGCTTGCAGCGCTTGTGGGAAAAGCGCTTATTGCTATCAAAATGTAGGCAATCACGAGCCAGAGTGCGGGCCATGCCCTGGAGTTCGGGGTGCGTGGTGTCATGCGCTGGGCGCCGCACTGGCGGCCTGTGCCTTGGCGGCAAATTCGGCGCGCAAGGCCTTGAGCTTTTCGCGCGGGTCTTCGCGCGTGGTGGCTTTATCCAGACCCATCTCTGAAATGAAGCGGCTGGGCCGCGCGGCCACCATCTCGCGGCCCTTCTTGCGTTTTTTGGTCCAGCTCACGGCCAGCGTGCGCTGGGCGCGGGTGATGCCCACATACATCAGGCGGCGCTCTTCCTGCAGGCGCTGCAGGGTGTCGTCGGCCACCTTCAGCTGGCGGCCTTCGTCGTCGTCGAGCTTGAAGGGCAGCATGCCCTCGGTCACGCCGACCAGCACCACATGGGGCCACTCCAGCCCCTTGCTGGCGTGCAGGGTCGACAGCGTGACCATGTCCTGCTCCTGCTCGCGCTCGGAGATGGTGGACAGCAGCGCAATGGTCTGCGACACCTCCAGCAGGCTTTTCGTCTCCTTGGCCACCACGGCGCCTGCCGTGTCGTCGATCTGGCCGCCCGCGCGCTGGGCCATCCAGTCGCAGAACTCCAGCACGTTGCTCCAGCGGGCGGCGGCCACCTTTTCGCTGTCTTCGCCGTCGTACAGGTGCTGCTCGTAGCCGATTTCCTGGAGCCATTCGGTCAGGAAGGTGCGCGCATTCTCGGCGCCGTGCGTGTGGCGGGCGCGGTGCTCCAGGTCGTTGATGTAGCGGCCGAACTCGTGCAGGCCATCGAGCGCACGCTTGGGCACGGCCGCCGGCAGCATGCCGTTGAACAGTGCACCGAACATGCTCTGCTTGTGCTGCGTGGCAAACGCTCCCAGGGCCGCCAGCGTGGTGTGGCCGATGCCGCGCTTGGGGCTGCCGATGGCGCGCAGAAATGCCGGGTCGTCGTCGTTGTTGATCCACAGGCGAAACCAGGCGCACAGGTCCTTGATCTCGGCGCGGTCGAAAAAGCTCGTGCCGCCCGACACCTTGTACGGAATGCTGGCCTTGCGCAGCGCCTTCTCGAACGGCTTGGCCTGGTGGTTGGCGCGGTACAGGATGGCAAAACTTTTCCAGTCCGGCGGCGGGTTGGCAGCGGCGCGCAGGCTCTGGATGCGGGCCACGGCGCGGTCGGCCTCGTGCTCCTCGGTGTCGGCATCGACCACGCGCACGGGTTCACCCTCGCCCAGTTCGCTGAACAGCGTCTTGGGAAACAGCTTGGGGTTGGGCCCGATCACGTTGTTGGCCGCGCGCAGGATGGCGCTGGTGGAGCGGTAGTTCTGCTCCAGCTTGATGACCTGGAGCGCGGGGTAGTCCAGCGGCAGTTTCCGGAGGTTGTCGAGCGTGGCGCCGCGCCAGCCGTAGATGGATTGGTCATCGTCGCCCACGGCCGTGAAATGGCCGCGTTCGCCCACCAGCAGCTTGAGCAGCTCGTACTGCGTGGCATTGGTGTCCTGGTACTCATCGACCAGCACATGGGCCAGGGCCGCCTGCCACTTGGCGCGCACCTCCGGGAAGTCGCGCAGCAGCCTGAGCGGCATGCCGATCAGGTCGTCGAAGTCCACGCTCTGGTAGGCCGCCAGGCGCTCTTCGTAGCGCGCCATCACCACGGCAATGCTGCGCTCGTTGTCGTCGGCCGCCTGGGCCAGGGCCTGCGCGGCATCGAGCCCCATGTTCTTCCACTTGCTGATGGTCCACTGCCACTGGCGCGCCGTGGCCAGGTCGGTGGTGCCGCCGGCGGCGTCTTTCAGAATGCCGGCCACGTCGTCGGCATCCATGATGCTGAACTGGGGCTTGAGGCCCAGCACGGCGCCGTCCTCGCGCACCATGCGCACGCCCAGGGCGTGGAAGGTGCACACCAGCACATCCTTGGCCCGGCGGCCGATGAGGCCCTTGGCCCGTTCGCGCATTTCGGCAGCGGCCTTGTTGGTGAAGGTGATGGCGGCAATGCGCCGGGGCTCCGTGCCGCGCTCGATCATGTGGGCGATCTTGTGCGTGATCACCCGCGTCTTGCCCGAGCCCGCGCCGGCCAGCACCAGGCAGGGGCCTTCGGTGTAATGGACAGCCTGAAGCTGGGCGAGATTGAGTCCGGCGGACATGGAGGGGGCGAGGGGAAGACGGGGAAAAGCGCGGAAAGTGCAGGGGGCGGACGACGCAGAGCGCGCAATGATACAGAGCCTGGGGTGGGCATGGCCCGCCCGGCGCGGTGGCGGTGGGGTGCAATAAATTTCACATGGCGAAGCGGTACCGGCAAAGCCTGCGCCTGCGAGAATCCCCGCCGTGCTGTCTGTTCTGCTTGTTACCTTTCCTTTCTTTGCGCTCGTGCTCTGTGGCTATCTGGCCGCGCGCAGCGGCGTGCTGCCGCAGCCCGCCATCCCGGGGCTCAACGCCTTCGTGCTGTATTTCGCGCTGCCCTGCATGTTGTACCGCTTCGGGGCCAGCACCCCTATCGGGCAACTGCTGGACCCGGCCGTGGCGGGCGTGTACCTGCTGTGCGCGCTGGTCATGGTGGGCGGCACGGTGGCACTCACCCGTAACGCGCGCATCGGCTGGAATGACGCCGCCTTTGGCGCCCTGGTGGCGGCTTTCCCCAACACCGGCTTCATGGGTGCGCCCCTGCTGGTGGCACTGTTGGGGGCGCAAAGCGCGGGCCCGGTCATCGTCACCCTCGTGATGGACATGGTCATCACCAGCTCGCTGTGCATTGCGCTGTCGCGGCTGGACGGCGCGGGCACCCACGGCGTGGGCGTGGCGCTGAAGAATGCCTTCAGGGGCATGGCCACCAACCCCATGCCCTGGTCGATTGCGCTGGGCGCGCTGGCATCGGCCCTGCAGTTCAGCTTGCCCGGCCCGGTGGAAAAAACCGTGGCCATGCTGGCCGATGCCGCCTCGCCCGTGGCGCTGTTCACCATCGGCGCCGTGCTGGCGCGCTCGCAGATGAACCAGCACGAGCAGGTACCGCTGCGCGACTATGTGCCCATTGCCCTGGCCAAGCTGCTGCTGCACCCGCTGCTGGTGTGGGGCGTGGGCCGGACAGCCATCGCGCTGGGCGTGCCGCTGTCGCCGTTTGCGCTCACCGTGCTGGTGCTGCTGGCCGCCCTGCCCAGCGCCAGCAATGTCTCGCTGCTGGCTGAGCGCTTCGGCGCCCACAACGGCCGCATCGCACGGATCATCCTGGTGTCCACGGCGCTGGCGTTTCTGAGCTTCTCGGGTGCCGTTGCGCTGCTGGTGTGAATGCGATTGGGGCGGATTCAAGTCCAGGTGCCTCAAAAATCGTTGCCATTCACGGCATGCGCGCGTCGGTGCGTTCAGCGTTCAGGTCGGATCAACGAGGTAGCGTTCGGCCAGCCGCACCCAGTAGGCGCTGCCCACCGCGATGTTGCGGTCCTCGAAGTCGTAGCCCGGGTTGTGCACCATGCAGGCGCCATGGCCGCCGGTGGCTGCGTCGCCGTTGCCGATCAGCAGGTAGCTGCCGGGCACGTCTTCCAGCATGAAGGCAAAGTCCTCGCTGCCGGTCAGGGGCTCGGCCTGCTCGGTTACCTGCGCGTCGCCCACCAGTTCGCGGCCCACCTGGCGCGCAAACTCGGTCTCGGCCGGGGTGTTGACCAGCACCGGGTAGCCACCGCGGAAGTCCACCTCGGCCCGCACGCCATAGCTCTGCGCCTGGGCTTCCACCAGCTCACGGATGCGGCGGTTGAGCAGTTCGCGCACGCCGCGGTCCAGCGAGCGCACGCTGAGCTTGAGCGTGGCCGTCTGTGGAATCACGTTGTTGGCCTCGCCCGCCTGGAACGCGCCCACGGTGATCACCGCCATCTGCAGGGGCGGCACGTTGCGCGCCACAATGCTCTGCAGGCCCAGCACGATGGCCGAGCCCGCCACCACCGGGTCGGCGCTGTGGTGCGGCATGGCGCCGTGCCCGCCCACGCCGTGCAGCGTGATGGTGATGTTTTCGCTGGACGCCATGAAGGCCCCGGTGCGAAACAGCAGGTGCCCTGGCGGGTGGCCGGGCATGTTGTGCATGGCAAAGAGTGCGTCGCACGGAAAGCGCTGGAACAGGCCGTCGTCCATCATCTTGCGGGCGCCGCCCAGGCCTTCCTCGGCGGGCTGGAAGATGAGGTTGAGCGTGCCGCTGAACTGCCCGTGGTGCGCCAGGTGGTGCGCTGCGGCCAGCAGCATGGCGGTGTGGCCGTCGTGGCCGCAGGCATGCATCAGGCCGGCGTGGCAACTGGCATGGGGCAGGCCCGTGGCTTCGGTGATGGGCAGCGCGTCCATGTCGGCGCGCAGGCCCAGGCGGCGGGTGCCGGCGCCGCGGCGCAGCTGGCCCACCACGCCGGTGCCGCCCAGGCCGCGCGTCACGGCATAGCCCCACTGCGTGAGCTTTTCGGCCACCAGGGCGCTGGTGCGCAGTTCCTGGAATCCCAGCTCGGGGTGGCGGTGCAGGTCGCGCCGCAGCGCCACAAAGGTGTCGGCCTGCGCGAGCAAGGCCTCGGGAATCGCACGGTCCATGGGTTTACTGCGCTTGAAGGTTGATGGACTTGGCAATCGCACGGAACTGCGCCGTGCCGTCGGTGTAGGCCTTGGCGGCCTCTGCGACGGAAAGCGTCGGCGCTGGCGTCTGGCTGGCGGCCTCGAGATTGGCGCGCACGGTGGGCTCGGTGAGCGTACCGGCGATGGCCTTGTGCAGGGTGGCGACCACGGCCTCGGGCGTGTCGCGCTTGACGAAGTAGCCGGTCCAGATGTTGAAGGTGAAGTCCTTGAGGGCCTTGCTCTCGGTGATGGCGGGGATGTCCTTGGCGGTATCGAGGCGGGCGGAGTTCAGCAGCGCCAGCACCTTGATGCGGCCGGCCTTGCGCAGATCGACGTGCTTGGTGGCAAAGGGCGACAGGAAGATGTCCACCTGGCCGGAAATCAGGTCCTGCTCGGCCGGGGCGCCGCCCTTGTACGGCACATGCACCATCGGGATGCCGGTGACCTTGGACAGGTGCTCGCCCAGCAGGTGGTAGAACGAACCCGGGCCCACGCTGGCGTAGGTGATGGGGCGGCCCTGCTGGGCCTGCTTGCGGGCGTATTCCACGAACTCGTCGATGCTGTTCACCGGCAGGTCGCCCCGGGTGAGGAAGCCGATCTGCGCGGTCGCGATCATGTTCACCAGGCGGAAATCCTCGCTCTTGAACTTGATGGCCGAGATGGCCAGCGGCGCCAGGATCAGCTCGTTGGGCGAGCCCTGAAAGATCATGTGGCCGTCCGAGGGCTGGCTCAGCACCTTCTGCGCTGCGATGGAGCCGCTGGCACCCCCGAGGTTTTCCACGATGACCGGCTGGCCCAGCTGTTTGCCCAGCGTGTTGTTCACCGTGCGGGCGATCACGTCTGAAACCCCGCCGGCCGGATAGGGCACCATCAGCGTGACGGGCTTGGCGGGGTAGGTTTGTGCGAGGGCGCCCGCGCTCAGCAGCAGGCCTGCGACCAGGGCGGCCGTCCGGCGCGCCAGGCGGGAGGAGGAAGAGGGCATGGTATGTCTCCGTATCGATGGTTGTAAGCGCATCCTAGGGAGTGCAACGCTATGCGTCCAATGTATTATTTTTCTGAAAACCATTCGTTGAACTCATATATCGCATGAACCTGCGCCACCTGGAACATTTGCTGGCCGTTGCCGATACGGGATCGTTCAGCCGCGCGGCGGCGCGCCTGTTCATCACCCAGTCGGCGCTCAGCCGCAGCATCCAGGGGCTGGAGCTTGAACTCGGTGGCCCGGTGCTGGACCGCCTGGGCAAGCGCAACACCCTCACCCCGCTGGGGCAGGAGGTCGTGGCCCGCGCGCGGCCCATCCTGCGTGACCTGGAAGCCTTGCGCGACAGCGCTCGCCTGCTGCAGCAGGGTGACCTGGGACGCATCAGCGTGGGGCTGGGCTCGGGCCCTGCCGCGCTGCTTACCGTGCCGCTGCTGACAACGGTCGCGCGTGACCACCCGGGCCTGCGCGTTTCGGTCACCCATGGGCCGGCGGAGCTGCTGGTAATGCAGCTGCGCAACCGGCAGTGCGATGCGCTGGTGGTGGACCTGCGCCGCGTGGTGCCCGCGCCCGACCTGCAGATCGAGGCGCTGGCCGAGCAGCGCGCCGATTTCATCGTGCGCTCCGGCCATCCGCTGGCGGGTGCTGCGCGTGTGACACTGGCGCAGGTGCTGGCTTACCCCGTGGCCTGCACGCCGCTGTCGGACGAAGTGATCCGGCTGATGGTGGACCAGTTCGGGCTGCAGGCCCATCCGTCGGAGATGGTGCGGCTGGAGTGCGACGACGTGTCCGCCTTGCTGGCGACCGTGGAGCAGTCGGATGCCGTGTTCCTGGGCGTGCGCGCGGCTGCCCGCGCGGGGCTGGATGCGGGCCGGCTGGTCGCGCTGCCCATGCATCCGGACATGCGCGCCGGCGCCCGCTACGCCGTCATCACGCTGGCGGGCCGCACCACAGCGCCCGCCATGGCCAGCTTCCGGCAGATCCTGCAGACCCACCTGCACGACGACGCGCTCTAGATCGCCAGCGGGTCCACATCCACCAGCCAGCGGATCAGTCCCTTGTGCTCGGGCTGGCTGCGCGTGGCCTGCAGCACCGGCTGCCACACGGCCAGAAAACGCTGCAGGGTGGCGCGGCTGTGGCTTTCCATCAGCATCTGGGCGCGTTCCACATTGGCCACTCGCTGGATCGTGAGCGGCACGGGCGGGAACAGGATGACCGTACCGTCGGGCAAACCGGGTAGTTGCGCGGCGTGGGCGGCGGCGGTGGCAGCCGTCAGAAAGCCCTGCGCCACCTCCTGCGTGCGCGCATCGGCCCGCACCAGTGCCTGGTAAGAGAACGGTGGCATGGCGGCCTCTTCGCGCTCCTTGAGCTGCCGGGCGGCAAAGGCGGGGTAGTCGTGCGTGCGCAGCGCCTCGAACACCGGGTGCTGGGGGTGAAAACTCTGCACCCACATCTCGCACTGCGTGCCCTGGGCGGCCATGTAGGCGGCGTCGCGCCCGGCGCGGCCTGCCGCCTGCATCAGCAGGGCAAACAGCCGCTCGGCGGCGCGGAAGTCGCTGCTGAACAGCGCGCCGTCGGGTTGCACGGCGGCCACCAGCGTGATGCGGCGAAAGTCGTGGCCCTTGGCGATCATCTGCGTGCCCACCAGCACGTCCACCTCGCCCGCATGCACCTGCGCCAGCTGCGCCTCCAGCGCGCCCTTGGCCTTGGTGGTGTCGGCGTCGATGCGTGCGATGCGGGCCGGGTTGCCGTCGGGGCGCTGCACGTTGCGCAGCAGGGCGCCGAGCTGTTCTTCGAGCTGCTCGGTGCCCCGGCCCATGGGGTGGATGTCGGGGCTGCCGCAGGTGGGGCAGTGAAACGGCACGCGCACCGTGTAGCCACAGTGGTGACAGCGCAGGGTGCGGTCGGTCTTGTGGAACACCTGGTGCGCGCTGCAGTGCGGGCAGTCGCTCTTCCAGCCGCAGTCCACGCAGTGCAGCACGGGGGCGTAGCCGCGGCGGTTGAGCAGCACCATGCTTTGCTCGCCGCGCGCCACGCGCTCGGTGATGGCCTGCAGCAGCGGGGCGCTGAAGACGGTGCGCCGGGGCTGCTGGTTCATGTCCACGCGGCGCACGCGGGCCAGGGCACCCGCGCCGATGCGGCTGGGCATTTCCAGCCGCAGGTAGCGGCCCACGGCGGGGTCGCTGGCATGCCAGCTCTCCAGCGAGGGCGTGGCCGAGCCCAGCAGCACCTTGGCGCCCTGCTCGCGCCCGCGCCAGATGGCCAGGTCGCGCGCCGAATAGCGGGCGCCCTCCTGCTGCTTGTAGCTGGGGTCGTGTTCTTCATCCACCACGATGAGCTGCAACCCCGGCAGGCTGGCGAACACCGCCATGCGTGTGCCCAGCACGATGCGCGCGCTGCCGCTGTGGGCGGCCAGCCAGCTTTTCAGGCGCTGGGGGTTCGTCATGCCACTGTGCAGCGAGACCACGGCGCCGGGGCCGAAGCGCGGGGCAAAGCGGCCCACGAAGCGTTCTTCGAGCTGCGGTGTGAGGTTGATCTCGGGCACCATCACCAGCGCCTGGGCGGTCGGGTCGGCCTCCAGCATCTCCTGCACGCAGCGCAGGTAGACCTCGGTCTTGCCGCTGCCGGTGCTGCCAAACAGCAGGAAAGGACCATTTTCCGAGGCAATTCGGCCTCTTGCAATTTCCTGCTCGGTGGTGAGTGCTATGTTTTGAATAGCATCTTGTGAAACCTCCGATGCCGTGCCGGGGCGGCGCAGGCGGCGCGCCAGCTGCTCGGGCCGCAGGTCGCGCAGCTGCGGGGGCAGGGCGGCCAGTGCCACCTCGCCCAGGGCGCGCTGGTAGTAGCGCGCGGCAAATGCCACCAGGCGGCGCCAGGGCAAATCCAGCGGCGCCACGCCGTCGAGCACCCCGGCAATCGGCCGCAGGGTGGCGCCATCGGGCAGCTCGCCGGTGGCTTCGTCGGCATCCCACACCACGCCCAGCACCTCGCGGCTGCCCAACGGCACGCGCACCAGCGTGCCGGGCGCGAGCGGGCGCTCACTGGCGTAGCTCAGCAAATCGCCCACACCGCTGTGCGCAGGCGTCTGCAGGGCGATGTGGACGATGCAGGAGGGTGAGGACACGGAAAAGTGCGGGGTTGCAGCGGCTTGTGGATGCCGTGTGGAGATTGGGCGGCTAAGTGCTTGATTTGACGGGGTTCGCCAGGTCATCCCGGATTTCTGTGGATAACTTTGTTGACATCCTGCCCGGAAGCACTGCCAAGCCGCATGAATACTGGCTTGGGACAGATTGCCCGGAAAAAAGGCATGGGCAAAAAATCCTTATGAATCAATCGTCTGAAGAAATTCTGGTGCAAATTTTGTGCTAGCGCGTGCCGCCGCCATTTTGCTGCGCCGCACCACGGAAAGTGTGCATAAGTGGTACGGGCCGGGGACGTCAAGTGGGGGAAACGCCCCCGATTTGTGCTAGCCCTGGGTGGGTGTTCTTCAAGGTTTTCTTCAATTTGGCGTGCAAGTGCTTGATTTCATGGGGAATTTCCAGGAAATTCATGATTTCTGTGGATAACTTTGTTGATATCTCGGGGATTTGGCGCGCAAGTCCTTGAAATAACGCACTCTGGTTGATTTGCTTACAAAAAGGGCAAAAGTACTCAATCGTTCAAAATCAACCACTTGGAATCGTTTTGCCGAATTTCCACAGATTCTTGACCGCAGGTGCGGGGCCCATGCAGTGGCCCCGGTGGCTGTACCCGTTGTGTGCATAACCATGGCAGGAATGCCACAGCCAGCGGTGGGGCCATCAACCCTGGCGCTGCGCACGCGAATGGCTGTGCACCGCCTCGACCAGCGCCGCCACATGCTCGGGCGGGGTGAACTGGCTGATGCCGTGGCCCAGGTTGAAGATGTGCGTGGGGCCGGTGGTGCTGCGGTCGGTGTGCGGCTTGCCAAAGCTGTCGAGCACGGCGTGCACCTGGGTGACGATTTGCGCGGGGGGCGCAAACAGCACATTGGGGTCGATATTGCCCTGCAGCGCCTTGCCGGGGCCACCCACCTGGCCACCGACGGTGGCACGCGCCTTGCCCAGGTTGGCCGTCCAGTCCAGGCCCAGCACCTCGCAGTCGATGTCTTTCATGTCGTCCAGCCAGATGCCGCCGCCCTTGGTGAAGACGATGCGCGGTACGTCCTGCCCGTCCACGCCCGTGCGCTGGAGCTGCGCCAGCACGCGCCGGGTGTATTCCAGGCTGAACTGCTGGAAGGCGCCGTCGGCCAGCACGCCGCCCCAGCTGTCGAAAATCATCACGGCCTGGGCACCCGCATCGATCTGGGCGTTGAGGTAGGCCGCCACGGCGTCGGCGTTCACGGCCAGGATGCGGTGCATCAGGTCGGGGCGGCTGTACATCAGCGTCTTGACCAGGCGGTAGTCGTCCGATCCCTTGCCCTCGACCATGTAGCAGGCCAGCGTCCAGGGGCTGCCAGAGAAGCCGATCAGCGGAACCCGCCCATTCAGGGCCTTGCGGATGCTGGTGACGGCGTCGAACACGTAGCGCAGCTTGTCCAGGTCGGGCACAGACAGCTCGGCCACGTCGGCCTCATTGCGCACCGACTTGGCGAAGCGCGGGCCCTCGCCCTCGGCGAACGACAGGCCCAGACCCATGGCGTCGGGCACGGTGAGGATGTCGCTGAACAGGATGGCGGCGTCGAGCGGGAAGCGGGACAACGGCTGCAGCGTGACCTCGGTGGCGAAGTCCACGTTCATCGCCAGCCCCATGAAGCTGCCCGCCTGGGCGCGCGTGGCCTTGTATTCGGGCAGGTAGCGGCCCGCCTGGCGCATCAGCCACAGGGGGGTGTAGTCGGTGGCCTGGCGGCGGCAGGCGCGCAGGAAGGTGTCGTTGGTGAGGGGGGCGAAGGTGGTGCTCATGCCCGCAATTGTCGCAGGGCGGAAGGGAAGGCACCCCCTGAGACGCTTCGCGTCTTCCCCCTCTCCTGCGGGAAGGGGACGCACCCGGCGGCCTGGCAAAGCCAGTTCCACGGGTGCACTGGCCTGGGCCGCGCCGGCTGTAACGCGCGGGCGGCTCGGGGGGAGCTATCTTTCAGCGATGTAGTGCGACATGCGCGCCGTTTCGCCGGGGGCCAGAAACGCCCGCACCTCGGTCTCCAGCGCCTGGTCGGCCATGGTGGCGCGGGCGCGCTGGTGCAGGTAGTCGGCCCAGGACTCGACGATGAAGCGCTCCACATAGCGCGAGGGCTCGCCCAAATCCTTGTACACGCGCCAGAAGGTGGCGCCGTCGCGGCGGCGCGGGGCCTTCATGCGGCTGATGGCGTCCAGGAAGGCCGCGTCGGTGCCGGGGGCAATGCGGTAGCCCACCTCGACGGCCACCGGGCCGGCTTCGGGCAGGGGCTCGGATTCGATGAACAGTTCATCCCAGGGCGTGGCCTGCGTCACCTCGTGCAGGGCGCCCATGCGCAGCGGCATCGGCTTGGCCAGCAGCAGGCTGGCCACCATCAGCGCGGCGGCCAGGCACAGCGTGGGCGTGAGGCCGATCAGGTCGGACGCAGCGCCCCAGAAGGCCGAGCCCATGGCAAACGCACCCAGCGCCGCCACCATGTGCATGGCCACGGCGCGCGAGCGCACCCACTGTGGCGCGCTGGCCTGGGTGGCGGTGTTGAAGGTGGACATGGACGACATCCAGGCCGCGCCCGCCAGCAGCATCCACAGGTAAATGAACCAGGCCACCTGCGTGAGCGCGGCAGCCAGCATGGCGGCGGCAAACACCCCGCCGCCGGTGCCCACGATGGCCTCCATGCCGAAGCGCGTCCGCAGCCGCCCCAGCACCAGGCCCACCAGCACGGCGCCCGTGCCCAGGCAGCCCATGAGCAGGCCAAAGCCCTGCGCGCCCGTGCCCAGGCGCTGGGCAATCACCGGCAGCAGCGCCCACAGGGCCGAGCCCGCCGCGCCGAAGGCCGTCACGCGCACCAGCTGCGCCAGGATCATGCGCGAATGCCAGGCAAAACGCAGGCCGCTGAGCGTGCCGCTCCACAGGCGCTCGGCCGGCAGCTTGGAAGGCGGGTGCGCCTTGGGCGGCCAGCGGCGAATCGACTCCCACATCACCAGCGTGGTCGCCACCGTGACGGCGAACACCCAGCCTGCCCCGAGCAGCGCGAACAGCAGTCCTGCCAGCGTGGGCCCCACGGCGCGCGCGGCGTTGTAGGCAATGCTGACGGCGGTGATGGCCTGCGGCCATTCGTCGCGCGGCACCGGGTCGATGACCGACGAGTTCCAGGCCGGCGTGAGCATGGCCGTGCAGCAGCCGCACACAAAGACGAGGAGCAGCACCGAGGCCGGGCCGCTCCAGCCGCCCAGTGTGAGCAGGGCCAGCAGCGCGCAGGCGCCGGTCTGGGCCAGCAGCGCGCCCGCAATCAGGCGCCGGCGGTCGGTGGTGTCGGCCAGCACGCCGGCGGGCAGCGCCAGCAGGAACATGGGCATGAACACGGCCGTCTGCACCAGCGCCGCCAGAAACGACGAGCCCGTGAGCTCCACCATGAGCCAGGCCGCCGCCATGGTCTGCATGCCGTTGCCCACAAAGAACACGCCACCGCACATCCACAGGCCCCGGAAGGCGGTCTGGCGCAGGGGGCTCCACAAGGAACTTGAGGGCTGGGACATGAAACGGTGGGAGCGTGGACGGGCGGTGGGGTGGAGGCGGACGTCGTGGCGTACCGGCGGTGCCGATCCTGCCGGGCTTGAGGATATCGCCACCCGGGTGTTTTGGGGGAGTGCGCCGGGCTTGTCCCTTGAAGGCCACCGCCGTGGCAAGGTGTGCTGCGCCCCGCCGTGAACATTTGGCCGCCATTTTGGCCAAAAGCGCTGGATGGATCAGCGCCAGCAGCTATTCATCAAGGCGCGATCCGCGCTGCCCCATCTCCAGCGGCCGGGCCGCTACAGCGCCGCCAGCGCCTGCCGCACCTCGGCCACGCTGAGGATCTCGGTCAGCACCACCGGCGCCTTGCCGGGTGCGTACAGCACATACACCGGCACGCCGCTGCGCCCGAGCTGGTCGAGCGCGGCGGTGATGGCGGGGTCGCGGCGCGTCCAGTCGGCGCGCAGCAGGGCCACCTTGCGCTCGGCGAAGTCGGCCAGCACGCTGCTGTCGGTGAGGGTGGTGCGCTTGTTGTACTGGCAGGTCACGCACCAGGCGGCGGTGAAGTCCACAAATACCGGTTGGCCTGCGGTCATCAGTTCGGCCATGCGGTCGGCAGACCAGGCCTGCCAGGTGCTGGTGGTGCTGGCAGCGCCGGGGGCCCCCACCGCCACCAGGGCGGAATTTTCCACCGGTTTGGTGATGTTTTGGCCAATAGCGCTTACCAGCCATACGCCACCAGCTATTAAACAAGAAGCAATCACCATCCGGGTGCGGCCGCGCAGCGTGAGCGACCACACCAGCGCGCTGCCGGTCACCAGCAGCGCCAGCAGCGCGCCGGCGCCGTCGATGCCGCTTTGCTGACCCAGCACCCACACCAGCCAGACCACCGTGGCAAACATGGGGAAGGCCATGGCGTGGCGGAAGGTCGCCATCCAGGGGCCGGGCCGCGGCAGCCAGCCCACCACGGCCGGCACCAGGCTGGCCGCCAGGTAGGGCAGGGCCATGCCCAGGCCGAGCGCGGCAAACACCGCCAGCGCCTGCGCGCCGGGCATGGCCACGGCAAAACCCAGTGAAGCGCCCATGAAGGGTGCGGTGCACGGCGAGGCAATGGCCACGGCCAGCACGCCCGACAAAAACGCATCGCCTACCGGGTGGCGGGCCTGCAGCGTGGCCAGGCGCCCCGGCACGAACTGGCCGAACTCGAACAGGCCCGCCAGGTTGAGCCCGATCAGCGTGAACAGCGCGGCCAGCAGCGCCACCACGGCGGGTGATTGCAGCTGAAAGCCCCAGCCCAGCTGCTCGCCCGCCGCGCGCAGGCCCAAGAGCAGGCCGCCCAGCGCCAGGAACGACAGCACCACACCGCCGGTATAGGCCGCGCCGGCCAGGCGTTGCGCCCTCCGGTTGCTGCCATGCTGCGCAAAGCCCAGCACCTTGATGGCCAGCACCGGAAACACGCAGGGCATGAGGTTGAGCAGCAGGCCGCCCAGCAGCCCACCTGCCAGTGCCGCCAGCAGCGTACCCAGCGAAGCGCTGGTGGGGGCGGGTGTAGGGGAGGCGGCCTTGTTGGCCTCCAGCGCCGCCGCCAGCGCGGGCGACACGCTGGCGCGCGCGGCGGCGGCCCAGGTGCCGTTCACATCGGCCACGGTGCGCCAGGCATGGGGGGCCGCGCGGTCTGCGGGGCGCTGCTCCAGCGCCAGCACCAGCGGCAGGCGCTCGGGCGTGTCACCCCGCTGGGGAGACAGCGGCAGGTCGGCGGTCCAGGCATCGCCATCCCAGGCCTGGGTCCAGTCCTTGCCGGACACGGCGGCGGGAACCAGTACCTCGGGCGTTTCCGCGAACAGAGCCAGCGTCTGGCCGCGTGCCGCGGCGGGCAGTCCGTGCACGCGCAATTGCAGGCGCTCGCCCTGCACCTGGACCTGGCTTGTTCCGGCCAGCGCCAGCGGTTGATCGGCCTGGCTCTGGGCGAAGGCGGCAGCATGCAGCGCGGTGGAGCCGCGCACGGGCAGCTGCAGCGCAAATTCGCCTTCTTCGGGAATGCATTCGACGCGGCACACCAGCCAGGTCGCGCGCAGGCGCACATCGAGCGTGCCATTGCCCGCCAGCGGCGCCTTGAAGTCCGGGCCCACCTGCACCGGCACGGGCAGCAGCACCGTGCCTTCGTAGCCATGGTTGGCCAGGGTGCCGATGCGGATGGTGTGGGGCACGGGCCAGGCGATGTCGCCCGCCGTGAGGCCGGCGGGCAGCGTCCAGGCCAGCTCGGTGGGCAGGCCCGAGTCGCCGGGGTTCTTCCAGTAGGTGTGCCACTCGGGCTGGTGGGTGATTTGCAGGCCCAGCCACAGCGGCTGGCCGGGGCCCACGCCCTCGGGCGCGTGCGCCACGAGTTCGGCACGCACGCGGGGCGTGGTGACCACGCTGCCGGCACGGGCGCCGGGTTTTGGGTTGAATTGGGCGCTTGCGCCTGTCCATGAAGCGCTGGCAGCTATGAAAAGCAGAGCGAAGAGAAAGTGGGAGAGCAGGCGATGGGGCATGGTTACAGGGTGTGAGCGCTGGCGCTGCGGTTGGTTCCGGTGCGCCGTGCGCGGCCCGTTTATTGGGTGGCCAGGCTGAGCTGGGCCTGGGGCGTCCATTTTTCGTCCGGCGTGGCAGCCTTGGGGGCGGCCAGGAACAGGCGCTCCTCGGGCAGCTTCTGCTCGGCCAGGTAGGCCTTGACGGCCTGGCCGCGGTGCGTGGCCAACTCGGTCGCCAGCTCTTCGGTAGCGGCGGGCAGGTGGGCCAGCAGCAGGGCTTCCATCTCGGGCACGGGCAGGTCCTTGGCCATGCCCACCAGGTTGCGGGGCTTGGGCATGTCGGCGCGGCGGTACACCGCCTTGAGCAGCGCCGGGTATTCGGCGGCCTGCACGGGGGTGGTGTCGGCGGGGGTGGCGCGGCGCTTTTCGGCGCGCACCAGGTCTTGCAGGCGCTCGCGCTGGATGGCTTCGCGCTCGCGCGCCAGGCTGGCCGTGCCCGTCACGGTGAGCTTGAGCGCGGGCCGCTCGGCCAGGGCCTTGGCCACCTTGTCCAGGCCCTGCCGGGCCTCGGGCGTGAGGCTGGCGCTACCGGGGGCGAAGGCCACGGTGCTCAGTTCATCGCCGCCCCCGAAAGCGCGGGCCAGCAGGCTGAAAGGGGCCGTGATGGCCTTGCCGATCAGGTTGACGATGATCTTGAAGATGACGGGGCCGATGCGGAACTGCGGGTCGTTCAGCGAGCCGCTGATGGGCAGGTCCAGATCGATCACGCCATGGCTGTCTGCCAGCAGGGCCACGGCCAGCCGCACCGGCAGGCTGTTGGGGGCCCCTTCCACGGGCTCGCCAAACGTGAGCTGGTTGAGCACCAGCTTGTTGCTGGCCGTGAGCTGGCCGTCGGGCAGCACCTTGTACGACACGTCCATGCTGAGCTTGCCGCGCTCGATGCCATGGCCCGCGTATTTCACCGAATAGGGCGAGAGGGGCGGCAGTTCGAGGTCGCGCACCTTGCCCACGATGTCCAGCGCCAGGGGCTTGGCCAGCGGGTTGAGCTTGCCGGTGATCTCCAGCGCGGCCGAGCCCTCGGCGCGGCCGCGCAGCTCCAGATCGGCCAGCACGGGCTCGCCGCCCGGGGGCTGGGACGAGAACGCGCTGAGCTTGCCGGTCAGCTCGGTCAGGTCGGCCGAGTAGTTGGGCCGGATGAAGTAGTCCGAGAACAGCACCTTGCCGTTGACCAGGCTCACCGGGCCGAACACCACCACCGGTGCCAGCGGGTCGGGCGGGATGGCTGTTACTGCGGGCAGCGGGGCGCTGGCCGATGCCGTGGCGTCCGCGGGCGCCGACGGGGCGGGGGAGGCGGTGTCTGCGGCCGGTGCCTGGTGGCTGACCTCCGCCGGGCTTTTGGCGATGTCGCTCAGGTTGATGCGGCCGTTTTCGTTGATGGTGACGCGCGCAAAGAAGTCGGCCAGGCTGGTTTCCTTCACCTCCACCCGCGGAGCGGTGTTCGGTGCCAGGGCCACGGCCAGGCCGCGCAGGCCCAGGCTCTTCCAGGCCAGCAGTTCTTCGCCCACCTGTGCAGCGGTCTTGGGCGTGGCGGCGGCCGTGCTGTTGGCGCGCAGGTCGTCGATGGCGGCGTCGCCGTTCACGCGCAGCGTGGTGCCGCGCGCGCTCTGGGACAGGGCCACCTGGCCGCGAAAGCCCAGGTCGGCGCGCAGCAGTTCGATGGCCAGCTGGTCGGCCAGGTAGCCGTCCAGCGCGTACAGGGGCAGGCGGCTGGCTTCCAGGCGCCCTTGCGTGGCAAACGGCTGGGGGGTGAGCGTGCCGCGGTAGGTCAGCTGGCCGGCCTGGCCCCGGCGTGCAGCCACCCGGGCCGAGAGTTCGACGGCCTCGGGTTTGCTGCCGTCCGGCGCCAGGTTGCGGGCCTTCAGGCTCAGCGCCGACAGGTTCAATGCCACGGGGCGGGGCTGGGCGCGGTCGGCAAAGGCCACGCTGCCCTGGTCCACGGCCAGCTCGCCCAGGCGCACGCGCCAGGCGGGCGCGGCAGGCGCCTTTGCCTTGGCGGTGCCGGTGGTGGGCGCGGCCTTGAGCCAGCGCTCGTACATCCAGCGGCCGTCGGCGGCGCGTTCCACCGTGGCCTGGGGCTGGGTGATGGCCAGGCGCTCGACGTCCACGGTGCGCTGGTCCAGGTTGAGCTTCAGGCCATCCAGCGCCAGCTTGCCCACGCCGGCCATTGCGGTCTTGCCCTGTTGCAGCGCCAGTTGTTCCAGCGCCAGGGGGCCGGCGCTGAGGGTGACGCCCGTGGCGCCTGCCTTGGCAGCGTCGCCGACCGGGGCCTCCCACTGCAGGGCCAGTTCACCGTTGACATGGCCGGTCAGCGCGGGCTCCAGTGTCTGGGCCAGGTAGGGCGCGGCCAGTTGCAGGGCCAGGCCTTGGGCCGACAGGTTCACCTCGGCCGCCCGGTCGGTGGCCTGGCCCTTGAATGCCAGGGTGCTGCCTTGCAGGCCCAGCGCGCCCTGGAAGGTGAGGGGCGCCTGGAAGGGATAGGCCACATCGGCCACATCCAGTGTGAGCTCGGTGGCCTGCAGCGCGGCGGCAGGCCGGGTGCTCTGGTCGCTCCAGCGCACCTGGCCCTTGCGCACGGCGGCCTGCGCCACGGCCACGGTCCAGCCGGGGGCGGTGGCGGGCGGGGTGGCGCCGCTGGCGGGGGCCTGGGGTGCCGGTGCGGCAGGTGGTGGCGGGGTGGCCGCTGGTGACGCGGCCGGGGCCGACAGTTGCGCGAGGTTGATGGCGCCCTGGGCATTGCGCGTGGCCGTGACCACGGGCGCCGCCAGCTCCACGCTGGCCAGGCGCACCACCTGGTCGAGCGGCCGCACCTCGGCCATGTCCACCGTGAGGCGTTCGTAGGACAGCAGGGGCTGGTTGCCGCGGTCGGCGATCTGCACGTTGCGCGTCTGCACCTTGCCCGACAGCGTGACGGCCAGGCGGGGTCTCTGCTCGAACGCCAGCTTCATATCCAGGTCGAGCAGGGCGCCCTGCAACCGCACCGGCAGGCTGGCAGGCAGATAGGGCAGGTAGGGCGCCAGGTCGAGCCCCTCCCACTTCAGCGTGGCGTCACCCTTGCCGGTCTGGGCAAACGGGGTGGCCTGGGCCGACGAGTCAAACCGGCTGTCGCCCACCGCAAACGACAGGTGGGGCGCCACCGTGATGTCGCGCTGCGCGGGCAGGGTGCTGATGAAAGGCACTTTCAGGTCCAGCTCGCGCACGGCGTGCACCTTGTCCACGGTGCGGTCGTCGAAGTCGATGGCGCCACCGGTCAGCACCAGGTTGTGCAGCGCCAGCCGCGCCGGGCCGCTGGCGGGTTGGTCGGAGGGGGCGGTGAGCCGGGCCAGGATGTCGTCCACGTCGTAGTGGCCGTCGGCCAGGTGCGTGAGCCGCAGATGGGGCGCATCGATTTCCAGGGCATCGACCACCGGCGCCAGGCGCAGCAGCGACTGCATTTCGGCATCGGCATAGATGCGCGCAATTTCCAGTTGGGGCGGGCCGCCCTGGGCGCCGCCGATGGCGATGTCGCGCAGGGTGACTTCGAGCGTCCAGGGCTTGAAATCGATGGCCCCCACGGTGACCGGGCGCCCCAGCTGTTCGCTGGCGATGCGCTCCAGCGGGCCCTTGGCCAGCGCCGGCACCGACAGCCAGCTCAGCAGCCACAGCAGCAACAGCGCCAGCAAGGCCCACAGGCCCCGGCGCACCCAGCGGTGGTGGCGCAATGTGGCAAGCGACGCGGAGGCAAAGGGCTGGGGCATGGGGCGTACAGGCTCTGGATGGTGCGAAATGCGGCACCAGTCCCATCGTGCCAGGTGGCGTGGGCTGGTGCATCTCCCGGATTATCCGCCCGCGCCGGTGCTCCACTACCATGGCGGGCATGACCGCCGCTGCCACCCCACCCCTGCCGTCGCGCTTCTGGGCCGACCTCACCACCCGCGACTTCACCCGGCTGCACGCCAGCGGCCAGGCCCGCCAGGCCGTGGCCGTGCTGCCCGTGGCGGCCATCGAGCAGCATGGGCCGCACCTGCCGCTGTCGGTGGATGCCACCCTGCTGCAGGGCGTGATCGACGCCGCCCTGCCGCTGCTGCCTGCCGCGCTGCCCGTGCTTTTCCTGCCGCCGCAGGTGGTGGGCCTGAGCCCGGAGCACATCCGTTTTCCGGGCACGCTCACGCTCTCGCCCGCCACGGTGATCGCGCTGTGGACCGAGATCGGCGAATGCGTGGCGCGCGCCGGGGTGAAAAAGCTCCTGCTGTTCAACGGCCATGGCGGCCAGGTCAGCGTGATGGACATCGTGGCGCGCGAGCTGCGCACGCGCAGCAAGCTGCTGGTGTACAGCAGCAGCTGGTTCAGCCTGCCGCTGCCCGATGCCGTGGCGGGCCAGTTCAGCGCCCAGGAGCACCGCTTCGGCATCCATGCAGGCGAGATCGAGACCTCGATGATGCTGCACCTGGCGCCGGGCACGGTGCACATGGAGCACGCGCGCGATTTCCGGTCCACTTCGCAGGACCGGGCCGAGCGCTATGCCATCCTGGGCAACGGCAAAAGCGCCAAGCTGGGCTGGCAGATGCAGGACTACCACGCTGCCGGTGCCGTGGGCAACGCCGCCGCCGCCACGGCCGACAAGGGGCGGGCGGTGGTGGATGCCGCCGCGCAGCAGCTGGTGCGTCTGCTGCAGGAGCTGCACGACCTGCCGCTGGCCACCCTGGTGGACGGCCCGGGCGGGCTGGATGGGTAACGAATTCTTGCGTTTTTCGGGGTTGTAGCGCTTATGTGGTGGGCGCAAGCAGCGCTGTTTTGGATGGTGACGGACTACATCACCCGACCGAACCACCACAGCGACAGCCCTGCCGCCAGCACCGCCAGTGCGGCACCCACCAGCGCCAGCAGGGCCGAGATTTCGGTTTCGCGCTTTTCCACCGTGAGGCGCGAACTCAGGGTTTCATAGACCTTCTTCAGGTCGGCCGCCGTGGCGGCGTGGAAGTATTCGGCCTGGGTGCGCAAGGCCACCGCCTTGAGGGTTTCTTCATCCAGGCGCACGCGCATCGACCAGCCCTCGAAACCGATGGTCTCGCCCTGCAGCGTGCCCACGCCCACGGTGTACACGCGCACGCCCCGGTCGGCCGCCCACTGGGCGGCTTCGAGCGGGTCCACGCCCGTGGTGCGCTGGCCGTCGGTCAGCATGATGATGGCGGCCGAGTTGTAGGAGCCGGGCGCCACGGGCGTGAAGGTCTTGGCCGGGTCCTGCGTGGTCACCTCGTCGAGCGAGCGCGATCGCATGGCCTGGCCCCCGCCCAGGGCGGCGATGTCGATGCCCGCATCGGGGAACAGCGTGGCCAGCGCCACCATGATGCCGTTGCCCGTGGCGGTGCCGCGCTGCAGCTGAAAGCTGTCGATGGCCTTGACCAGGTCTTCATGGCTCTGGGTGGGCAGCTGCGCCAGCTGGGCGCTGCCCGCAAACGCCACGATGCCCACGCGCACATGGCGCGGCAGCTCGGCGATGAAGGCCTTGGCGGCGTCCTGCGCGGCGGTGATGCGGTCGGGCTGCACGTCGGTGGCGCGCATGCTGCCCGACACATCCATGGCCAGCATGATGGTCTGCTGCTCGGAGGGCAGCTTGATGACGGCCAGCGGCCGCGCCGCCGCCAGCAGCAGGGCCACCAGCGCCAGCAGCAAGAGCGCGGGCGGGATATGGCGGCGCAGGCGCTGGCCGGGGCCGAGCGCGGCGCGCACCAGGCCGAGGCTGGGGTAGTTCAGCGCTGCCTGCTTGCGCCGGTGCAGCAGCCAGGCATACAGCAGCACCAGCAGCGGCACTGCCAGCAGCAGCCAGAGCAGGTTGGGCCAGAGGAAAACCATGGTGGGAGCTTTCGGTGTCAGGGGTCAGCCAGCGGCATGCACGGCCGGCGGGCGGGGGGTGGGCTGGAAGGCGCGCAGCCGGGGCCCTGCACGGCGCTGGCGCAGGTCCATGAAGCGCAGCAGGGCGTCGATCAGGTCGTCATCGGTGCGCAGTTCCAGCGTGTCGGCGCCCGCGGCGGCCAGGCCCGCGCGCAGGGTGGCCTCGCGCTCGGCGGCCAGGCGGGCAAAGCGCTGGCGAAAGCCCTGGTCGTGTGTGTCGACCTGCAACTGCTCGCCGGTCTCGGCATCGCGCAGGAGCACCAGGCCGAGGTCGGGCAGCTCCAGCTCCAGCGGGTCGAACAGGCGCACGGCCACCACGTCGTGGCGCTGCGCGAGCTGGGCCAGCGGCTTGTCCCAGCCGGGCGCGCTGATGAAGTCCGACACCACGAACACGGTGGAGCGCCGGCGAATGGCGCCCAGGCCGGCCTGCAGCAGCACGCCCAGCTGGGTGCCGCCTGCGGGCTGGCCGGTGGCGGGCTGCAGCAGCTGGTGCATGAGCTGCAGCACCTGCGCGCGGCTGCTGCGCGGGGGCAGCACCGCATCCACCGCGCGCACGCCGTCGCGGCCGGTGCCATACAGCAGGGCACCCACGCGGTTGCCGTGGCGGGTGAGCAGGCGCGCCAGCACCGCCACAAAGCCGGTGAGGATGTCGCGCTTGGCGTGGCCCTGCGGGCCAAAGTGGATGGAAGGGCTCAGGTCCAGCAGAAACCAGGCCGACATTTCGCGGTCTTCGGTGAATACGCGCACATGGGGCGCGTCCAGGCGCGCCGTCACGTTCCAGTCGATGTGGCGCACATCGTCGTGGGGCTGGTATTCGCGCAGGTCGGCCAGGTCCAGGCCGCTGCCGCGCACCAGGGTGCGGTAGTCGCCCTGCAGCAGGCCGTCCAGCCGCCGGATCACCTTCCATTCCAGCGCGCGCAGCAGCCGGTCGGCCTGCCCCGGCAAGGGGTGCAGGGCCTGCACGGTGGCGGTTTCAGGCGGCTTTTTGTTCATGGTGCAAAGGCCTTGCGGGCGCCGGTATCTTGGCCATGATGCGGGCGATCAGCGCATCGGCGTCGAGCCCGTCCGACAGCGCCTCGTACGACAGCGACAGCCGGTGGCGCAGCACGTCGGCCGCCAGATCGGTCATGTCTTCGGGCAGCACGTAGGCGCGTCCGCGCAGCATGGCCAGGGCCTGGGCACCCTCGGCCAGGCAGATGGTGGCGCGCGGGCTGGCGCCGCAGGCGATGAAATGCGCCATGTCGCTGATGCCGTGCTGCGCGGGCGCCCGCGTGGCCGCCACCAGCTTCACCGCATACTGCAGCAGCGACGGGTCCACATACACGCTGCGGCATTCGGCCTGCAGCGCCGACAGTTGCGCCGTGGTGGCCACCGGCAGCACCTGCACGGGCGCATCGAGCGCGCGCTGGGCAATCACGAACTCTTCCTCCTCGGTGGGGTAGCCGAGCAGCACCTTCATCATGAAGCGGTCCACCTGGGCTTCTGGCAGGGCGTAGGTGCCTTCGGTCTCGATGGGGTTTTGCGTGGCCATCACCAGAAAGGGCTCGGGCACCCTGTGGGTCTCGCCGGCAATGGTCACCTGGCGCTCCTGCATCACCTCCAGCAGGGCGCTCTGCACCTTGGCGGGGGCGCGGTTGATCTCGTCGGCCAGCAGCAGGTGGGTGAACACCGGGCCCAGCGAGGTGCTGAATTCGCCCGTCTTCTGGTTGTACATGCGCGTACCCACCAGGTCGGCGGGCACCAGGTCGGGCGTGAACTGGATGCGCTTGAAGCTGCCCTGGATGGTGCGGGCCAGCGTCTTCACCGTGAGCGTCTTGGCCAGGCCGGGCACCCCTTCGACCAGCAGATGGCCCTGAGCGAGCATGGCCACCATCACGCGTTCCAGGAAGCGGTCCTGCCCGACCACCACGCGCTTGACCTCGTAGAGCACCTGCTCCATCAGGGTGGCGGTGGAGGCGTTGTTCGTTGCGGCTTCCATGGGTTTCCTTCCGTGTCAGTGATCAACGATGCTGCGACCCGTCACCCGCCCAGGCAACTGGCGCGGCCAAGGCGAGGGACACCGAGCAAGGGCCGCCCCGCAGCGAGGGTGTCGTCCCCCTGGAGGGGGAAGGCGCCGAAGGCGACTCAGGGGGCTTCATATCAGAACGGCGGCATGCCGATGGCGGCGGCTGCGTTTTCAATGGGCACGGCAAAGCCGATGCCAATGAAGGTGCGCGCCTTGGTGGGGTTGAGGATGGCGGTGACGATGCCCACCACCTCGCCGTCCATGGTGACCAGCGGGCCGCCCGAGTTGCCGGGGTTGGCGGCGGCGTCGAACTGGATCAGGTGGGTCAGCGGACCGTTGCCCTCGGGCGAGTCGAATTCCCGTTCCAGGCCCGACACCACGCCCGCCGACGCCGACGGCCCGATGCCGAACGGAAACCCGATGGCCACCACCTGGTCGCCCGCCCGCAGGTTCTGTGTGGAGCGCAGGGGCGCGGCGGCCAGGTCGTCGGGCAGCTTGTGGGCCTGCAGCACGGCCAGGTCGTTTTCGGGCTGGACGCCGGTGACGCTGGCGGTGGTTTCCAGTCCGTCGTGGAAGGTGACGGTGACGCGGCTGGCCCCCTGCACCACATGCAGGTTGGTGAGGATGATTCCCGAATCCACGATCACCACGCCGGTGCCCACGCCGCGCTCGATCTCGGCCTTGCCGTTCTTGCTGCGCGCATAGCCCGCCACGCGCACCACCGACGGCGCCACGGCCTCCACGGCCCCTGCGGCGGGCGAGGGCAGGGTGGTGTTTTCCAGGGTGCGCAGCACGGCGGCGTCGATGTCGCCCTGCGTGATGCGGCGGGGCACCGCGCCCGGGTGCAGCCACAGGCTGGCCAGCAGCAGCGCGGTGAGCACCACCACGGCCGCCCACAGGGCGCGCAGGCGGCGGTGCGCCGCGGTGGGGAGGGTTGTGGCGGTGAGCGCCGCGGTGGGTGGTGCCCCCGGTGGCGCCGGCGTGCTGGCGACCTCGGCCGCCGGTTCTGCCGGACGCCGTGGGGGGCGGGAACTGCTGTAGAGGGCGGGCCGGGGCATCCTGTCACCTTCTGGTTCCATGGCCATTTCAGGCGCCGGTGTCTTGCACGCGGTGTCCAGAAACAGCAATTCGCGCCAGGGCAACGGCGCAGGGAATTGACAGTAGCACGGATCGCCCATTTCCGCATCCGCTGGCGGACGGGCGGGTTGCCGGTTGGGGCATCATGGCGGCATGCCCTCCTGGATCGACACCCACTGCCACCTGGACGCCGCAGAGTTTGCCGCCGACCGCGACACCGTGCGCCAGCAGGCCGCCGCTGCGGGCGTGGCGCACTGCGTGATCCCGGCCGTGGAGCGCGCCAACTGGGATGCCGTGCGCCAGCTCGCGCACCGCCATGGCGACAGCTACGCCCTGGGTATTCACCCCCTTTACACAGCGCGGGCAGCCGAGGCCGATCTGGCGCTGCTGGACCAGGCGCTGCAGCAGCACCGCCACGACCCGCGCCTGGTGGCCATCGGCGAGATCGGGCTGGATTTTTTTGCCCAAGGCCTGGACACCGCGCGCCAGGAGCAGATTTACCGCGCGCAACTGCAGCTGGCGCGCCGCTGTGATCTGCCGGTGATCCTGCATGTGCGCCGCTCGGCCGACCAGCTGCTCAAGGGCCTGCGCGAAACGGCCGTGCCGGGCGGTATCGCCCACGCCTTCAACGGCAGCCTGCAGCAGGCGCAGGCGTTCATCGCGCTGGGGTTCAAGCTGGGTTTCGGCGGCGCGCTGACCTATGACCGCGCGCTGCAGCTGCGCCGGCTGGCGACCGAGCTGCCCGCATCGGCCCTGGTCCTGGAAACCGACGCGCCCGACATCCCGCCGCACTGGCTCTACACCCCGGCCGCGCAGCGGGCCGTCGGGCAACCGCAGGGGCGCAACGCGCCGGCCGAGCTGCCCCGCATCGCAGGGGTGATGGCAGGCCTGCGCGGCCAGTCGCTGGTGGATCTGGCGCGCAGCACCTCCGCCAATGCCTGTGCGGCGCTGCCACGCCTGGCAGGTTTGCTGCAGAAAATCTGATTTTTTTGGCCGCAAGCGAAATATGCACAAGCGCTGATGGCGATTGATTCCATAGTGCATGGGTGCATATCGGGTTTGCGGCCAGAATCGGGCCATGAAGGAAAACAAGGCGGCTCCCGGCCGCAGCACCGATCTGCCCCAACCGCGCCCGTCGCCCGGTGGCGAGCGGCTGACGGGCCTGGCGCCCGTGGTGTCCGAGGGCACGGTGGTGCTGGTGCTGGGCAGCTTTCCGGGCGCGGCCTCGCTGCGGGCCGGGCAGTACTATGCGCACCCGCAAAACCATTTCTGGCGCATCCTGCAGGCGCTCTGGCCGCAGCACCGGCTGCCCGACAGGGAGCACTACGACCAGCGCTGCAAATGGCTGCTGGCGCGGGGCCTCGGGCTGTGGGATGTGTACGCCAGCTGCGAGCGCGTCGGTAGCCTCGACACCCGCATCCGCAACGCGCAGGTGAATGACTTTGCCGCCCTGCGTGCGCGCTGCCCCCGGCTGGCGGCCATCGCCCACAATGGCGGGGAGAGCTTCCGGCACGCGCGCAGCACGGCGCAGCTGGGGGTGCCGGTGCACCGGCTGCCCTCCACCAGTCCGGCCAACGCCTCCTGGAGTTTTGAACGTAAATTGAACGCCTGGGCCGAACTGCTGGCCCGGCATGGATTGGTGTGAATGGCCCGCAAGAAAACAACCGATATCGAACTGCCCGAAGTGAGCGTCTCCGACGACGGCGAGGTGCGCCACCTGCACCTGGGAACCCCCTGGATCCAGGGCTCCATGCGCGTGGCCGAGCCGTTCGAGATTGAACTGCAATACGTGCAGCGCATGATGGCCTGGCTGCTGTTTGTCGAGCCTGCCAGCGTCACCAAGCGCCACGCCATGCAACTGGGGCTGGGGGCCGGGGCCATCACCAAGTTCTGCCACAAGAAGCTGCGCCTGTGCACCACGGCCATCGAGCTCAACCCCCAGGTGCTGGCGGTGTGCCGCCAGTGGTTCAAGCTGCCGCCCGACGGCCCCAAGCTGCGCGTGGTGCTGGCCGATGCGGCCGAGGAAATCCGCAACCCGATGTGGCAGGGCACCGTGGATGCCTTGGCCGTCGATCTGTATGACCACGAGGCCGCCGCGCCGGTGCTCGACAGCCCCGGTTTTTATGCCGACTGCCGCGCCCTGCTGACCGAGGACGGCTGCATGACCGTCAACCTGTTCGGCCGGGCGTCCAGCTTCGAGCGCAGCCTGCAAAGCATGGCCAGCGCCTTTGGCGAAGAGGCCCTGTGGGCCTTCAAGCCCACGCGCGAGGGCAACACCGTGGTGCTGGCCCAGCGTACGCCCAGCCGGCCCAAGCGCACCGAACTGGCCGCGCGGGCCGAGGCCATCCAGGCGCGCTGGGATCTGCCCTCGGCCAAGTGGATGCGCGTGTTCAAGCCCGTGGTGGGCTGATACGGTTTTGCCTTCAAACGTAAACGATAGTTGGTTCGCCTTGCCGTGCTGGAGCACTGCCTGCGGCTTCCCGCCTGGTTATCTGCTTGAATGCGAGACCGTATGAGGCGCAGAGCGCGCGTCGTGCCTCGCCACCGCGCAAACAACCACCCGGTGAAGATCTCCACTGCCTTCTGTCACGGCCAACCCCGAGGCGATTGCGCCGACGCCGCCACTGGCGTGATGGGTGATTTTGTCAGGGTAAACCCCGGTTTTTTGGGGCGCCGCAGGGCAGTGGGCGGTCATTGTGACGGGATGTAGGTGGAATCCACATCGGAGCCTGCCGACATTCCCCACACAATCGCAAGGTTGAGATTCCGCCAAGGAGACATTCGTGAAAATCAAGAGTCAAAAAGACTTTTTTGCCGGCCTCATGTTCATGGGCATCGGCGTGGCCTTCGCATGGGGTGCCACAACCTACAACGTGGGCAATGGCGCCCGCATGGGTCCGGGCTATTTTCCCCTGATGCTGGGGATTTTGCTGGCCATCATCGGTGCCGTCGTCACCTTCAAGGCCACCGTGGTGGAAACCGTGGACGGTGACAAGATCGGCAAATGGGCCTGGAAGCCGCTGTTCTTCATCCTGGCCGCCAACTTCGCCTTCGGCATCCTGCTGGGCGGCCTGCCCAGCATCGGTGTTCCGGCCATGGGCCTGATCGTTGGCATCTATGCGCTGACCTTCATCGCCAGCCTGGCAGGCAACGAGTTCAACGCAAAGGCAGTGTTCATTCTGGCCACCGTGCTGGCGGTGGGCAGTTATGTGGCATTCGTCTGGGCGCTCAAGCTGCAGTTCCCTGTGTGGCCGAGTTTCATTACAGGTTGAGCAGGAGCACCGACCATGGATTTGATTAACAACCTCTCGCTGGGTTTTGGCGTCGCCTTCACGTTCCAGAACCTGATTTACTGCTTTGTCGGCTGCCTGCTGGGCACGCTGATCGGCGTGCTGCCTGGTATCGGCCCGGTGGCCACCATCGCCATGCTGTTGCCCGCCACCTATGCGCTGCCGCCCGTGGCTGCGCTGATCATGCTGGCCGGTATCTACTACGGTGCCCAGTACGGCGGCTCCACCACTGCCATTCTGGTGAACCTGCCCGGTGAGTCGTCCTCGGTGGTGACCGTGATCGATGGCTACCAGATGGCGCGCAAGGGCCGAGCGGGGCCGGCGCTGGCGGCTGCCGGCCTGGGATCGTTCTTCGCGGGTTGCGTGGGCACGCTGATCCTGGCGGCCTTTGCGCCTCCGCTGACCGAAGTGGCCTTCAAGTTCGGCCCTGCCGAATACTTCTCGCTGATGACCCTGGGCCTGATCGGCGCCGTGGTGCTGGCCTCGGGCTCGCTGCTCAAGGCCGTGGCCATGATCGTGCTGGGCCTGCTGATGGGCCTGGTGGGTACCGACGTGAACTCGGGCGTCGCCCGCTTCAGCTTCGATATCCCTGAGCTGACCGACGGCATCGGTTTCGTGACCATCGCCATGGGTGTGTTTGGCTACGGCGAAATCATCGCCAACCTGTCGCGCCCTGATGAAGACCGCGAGGTCTTCACGGCCAAGGTCGAGGGCCTGTTCCCGACCAAGGAAGATTTCAAGCGCATGTTCCCCGCGGTGCTGCGCGGCACGGCCCTGGGTTCTGCCCTCGGCATCCTGCCCGGCGGCGGTGCGCTGCTGGCGGCTTTCGCGGCCTACACGGTCGAGAAGAAGACCAAGCTGCATCCGGGCGAAGTGCCGTTCGGCCAGGGCAACATCCGTGGCGTGGCATCGCCCGAGTCGGCCAACAATGCCGGTTCGCAGACCTCCTTCATTCCGCTGCTGACGCTGGGCATTCCGCCCAACGCCGTGATGGCGCTGATGGTGGGTGCCATGACCATCCACAACATCCAGCCCGGCCCGCAGGTGATGACCAGCAACCCCGAGCTGTTCTGGGGCCTGATCGCCTCGATGTGGATCGGCAACGCCATGCTGGTGATCCTGAACCTGCCGCTGATCGGCATCTGGATCAAGCTGCTCACCGTGCCGTACCGCTGGCTGTACCCGTCCATCGTGCTGTTCTGCGCGGTGGGTGTGTACTCCACCAACAACAACACGTTTGACGTATGGATGGTGGGTGCGTTCGGCCTGATCGGCTACATCTTCCACAAGCTGGGCACCGAACCCGCACCCCTGCTGCTCGGCTTCATCCTGGGCCCGATGATGGAAGAAAACCTGCGCCGCGCGCTGCTGCTCTCGCGCGGTGACTGGAGCGTGTTCGTCACGCGTCCACTGTCGGCCGGTCTGCTGGCGGCTGCTGCCCTGCTGCTCATCATCGTGCTGCTGCCTGCGGTGAAGAACAAGCGCGAAGAAGCCTTCGTCGAAGACTGACACTGCGCCCGGGGCCCGCTGTGCGGGACCCGGCATCAAGAACAACGGCACCTTCGGGTGCCGTTGTTTTTTGGGGCGGCGGTGCCGCGAGAAACCTGCAGGTCCGGTACACAATGGTGCACCGAGGACCGCATGCCACCATCCAATCACCCCATGCAGCACCCGCACCGGGTCATGCTGCACAACGAGATCCACGCCCGTCCGCCCGAGGCCCTGGCGGCGCCGCTGGCCATTGCCCACATCGTCATGCTGGCCGACGCCGCCGGCCGCGAAGCCAGCCGCGCGCATGTGGCAGCGCTGCTGCGCGACCACCACATGGCGCTGCCCGACGCGCAGACCACGCACCTGCGCATGGATTTCGGCGCGTTCCGCATCCGCTGGGAACTGCACACCGAATTCGTTTCCTGGACCTTCATGGTGCCCACGCCTACCGAGGCCTTTGGCGAGCGCGAGCCCGCCAGCGCCATCGATGCGGTGCCGCACGAATGGCTGGCCGCCCTGCCGGGGCAGTGCCTGTGCAGCCTGAACCTGTGGGTGTTGCCCACGCACCAGTTTGGCTCGGGCTCGCTGGTCAAGCATGTGTTGCACGAGGACACGCTGGTGGCCTCCACCGTGGCCGATGGCCATGGCGAGCTGTACACCGACTTTGCCATCCACGCCGATGGTTTTTCGCGCATGGTGCTGCTGGCCGGCGGCATGACGCCGCGCCGCCTGGGCCGCCTGGTGCAGCGCCTGCTGGAAATCGAGACCTACCGCATGGCCGCCCTGCTGGGCCTGCCCGCCGCGCGCGAGGCCGCCACGGTGCTGGCCTTTGCCGAGCGCGAGCTGGCCGCGCTGGCCGATGCCATCCGCACTGCCAACCGCGATGCCGAACCCGCGCTGCTCGATCGCCTGACCCGGCTGGCCGGGCAGGTCGAGAGCCAGTACGCCGCCACGCATTCGCGCTTTTCGGCCAGCAGCGCCTATTTTGAACTGCTGGACCGCCGCATCCAGGATATCGCCGAATCGCGCCTGGCGGGCATGCAGACCATCCGCGAGTTCATGGACCGCCGGCTCACGCCCGCGCGCAGCACCTGCGAATGGGCCACGCGGCGCCAGGATGCGCTGTCGCAGCGCGTCTCGCGCATGAGCAACCTGCTGCGCACGCGCGTGGAGATCGAGCAGCAGCAAAGCAGCCAGGCCCTGCTGGCCACCATGAACCAGCGCCAGGACCTGCAGCTGAAACTGCAGTCCACGGTGGAAGGCCTGTCGGTGGCGGCCATCACCTACTACATCGTCGGCCTGGTGAGCTACCTGGCCAAGGGTGCGCAAAAACTGGGCTGGCCCCTGTCGCCCGAGACCACGGCGGCCGTGGCCATTCCGTTGGTGGCGCTGGGCGTGTGGTGGTCGCTGCGCCGCATGCACCACCGGATGTTCCGCGCGCACTGACAATCCGGCACCCGCCTGCTGCGGGCCGCAGGCATGCGGCCGATAATCGCCGCATGCCTTTCAGCTACACCTCCCCCTATTCCAGCACCCGCTTGCCGGTGTTCGCGCGCAACCTCTGTTCCACCTCGCACCCGCTGGCCGCGCAGGCCGGCCTGCGCATGCTGCAGCAGGGTGGCAATGCGGTCGATGCGGCGGTGGCTGCGGCGGCGGCCATGGCGGTGTGCGAGCCTGTCAGCAATGGCCTGGGCAGCGACGCGTTCTGCATCCTGTGGGACGGGCAGGCGCTGCACGGCCTCAACGCCTCGGGCCGGGCGCCGCAGGCGTGGACGCCGGAGTATTTCCATCGCCGCTACGGCACGGGGGCGGCCACGCCGCCCCGGCGCGGCATCGATTCGGTCACGGTACCCGGCGCCGTGAGTGCCTGGGTGGCGCTGTCGGAGCGCTTTGGCAAGCTGCCCTTTGCCGACCTCATGGCGCCTGCCATCGAGATCGCCGAGCGCGGCTACCTGGTGCCCGTGGTGGTGCAGCAAAAATGGGCCGCCGCCGTGCCCGAGCTGCAGTCGCAACCCGGCTTTGCGCAGAGCTTCATGCCCTGGGGCCGTGCGCCGCAGGTGGGTGAACTGTTCCGGTTTCCGGCTGCGGCCCGTGCCTTGCGCGCCATCGGCGCCACGCGGGGCGAGGCCTTCTACACCGGCGAGATCGCCCAGGCCATGGCCGCCTTTGCGCAGGCCCAGGGCGGCAGCCTCGGTCTGGCGGACCTGGCGGCGCACCGCCCCGAGTGGGTGGCGCCCATCGCCCGCAACTACCGCGGCTACACGCTGCACGAGATTCCGCCCAGCGGCCAGGGCATCGCGGCGCTGATCGCGCTGGGCATCCTGGAGCAGTTCGACCTGGCCGGCCTGCCGGTGGACGGGCCCGAGGCCCAGCACCTGCAGATCGAGGCCGTCAAGCTGGCGTTTGCCGATGTGTACCGCTACGTGGCCGAGCCTTCATGGATGGAGGTGACCCCCGCGCAAATGCTCGATGACAGCTACCTCGCTTCCCGTGCCAGACTCATCCGCATGAACCAGGCGCAGGATTTCGGAGCGGGCAACCCGGTCAGGGGCGGCACCATCTACCTCACGGCCGCCGATGAGAGCGGCATGATGGTGAGCTTCATCCAGAGCAACTACCAGGGCTTTGGCTCGGGCTGCGTGGAGCCCAACTTCGGCATCAGCCTGCAGAACCGGGGCTTTGGTTTCAGCACCGATCCGGCGGGTGCCAACCGAGCCAACCTGGTGGCACCGGGCAAGCGCCCCTTCCACACCATCATCCCGGCCTTCCTCACGCGGGACGGCCAGCCTGTGATGAGCTTTGGCGTCATGGGCGCCAACATGCAGCCCCAGGGCCACCTGCAGACGCTGGTGCGCATGATCGATCACGGCCAGAACCCGCAGATGGCCTGCGACGCGCCGCGCTGGCGCTTCAATGCGGGCTTGTCGATCAACGTCGAGGCGTCGATGCCGGCTGCCACGGTGCAGGGCCTGCAGGCGCGGGGGCACCGCACCGAGGTGCTGCAGGATTCCTACCAGGACTTTGGCGCCGGCCAGTTCATCTGGCGCATGGGCGACCCCCAGGTGCATGGCTATCTGGCGGCCAGCGATGCGCGCCGCGATGGCCTGGCTGCCGGTTTCTGAACGCGTGGGTGAGAGTTCTAATTAAAAAAGTGCCTGTGGCCCCACACCAGAAAGCGCAAGCAGCCAGAAAAAACGTAGCATCCGGCCTCTTGCTGGCACTGTTTGGTGCCATCGCTTTCAGCGGCAAGGCCATCATCGTCAAGCTGGCCTACCGCCACGGGGTCGATGCGGTCACGCTCATCATGTACCGCATGCTGTTCGCGCTGCCCATCTTCGCCGTGATGGCCTGGTGGGCCAGCCGGGGCAAGCCGCCTTTGTTGCGCCGCGACTGGCTGGGCGTGGCGGGCCTCGGTGTCACGGGCTACTACCTGGCCAGCTTTCTCGACTTTGCCGGGCTGGCGTACATCAGCGCCAGCCTGGAGCGGCTCATCCTGTACCTCAACCCCACGCTGGTGATGCTGCTGGGCTGGCTGCTGTATGGCCGCCGCATCCACTGGGGCCAGGCGCTGGGCATGGCCATCAGCTACAGCGGCGTGGTGCTGGTGTTTGGCCTGGAGGCGCAATTGCAGGGCACCGATGCGGCCTGGGGCGCGCTGCTGGTGTTTCTGAGCGCCGTGAGCTACGCCATCTACCTCGTGTACAGCGGCGAGATGGTGCAGCGCATCGGCGCGCTGCGGCTGGTGGGCCTGGCCACCACGGTGGCCTGCCTGTGCTGCCTGCTGCAGTTCGTGCTGCTGCGGCCGCTGAGCGCGGCCGCGGTGGCGCCCGAGGTGGTCTGGCTGTCGGTGCTCAATGCCACGCTGTGCACGGCGGCGCCGGTGCTGATGGTGATGATGGCCGTCGAGCGCATCGGCGCCGGCATGACCGCGCAGACCGGCATGGTCGGCCCGCTGTCCACCATCCTCATGGGGGTGTGGATTCTGGGCGAGCCCTTCACGCTGTGGGTGGCCATGGGCACCGCGCTGGTGATGGCGGGCATCTTCGTGTTCACGCGCATGTCGCGCCGGTAGGCGCACCGGACCACCAGGGCAAGGCGGGCGGCCACCGACCGGGCTGCCAGGCCCCCTTTATGATTTGAAACGGCTGCGTGTTGCGGCCAAACATCGGGAGTTTTTATGGATCTGGGTATCGCGGGCAAATGGGCGCTGGTGTGCGGCGCCAGCAAGGGGCTGGGGTTTGGCTGCGCGCAGGCGCTGGTGCGCGAAGGGGTGAACGTGGTCATCAACGCGCGCAACGCCGATGCACTGCAGCGGGCGGCCGTCAAATTAACCACTGCTGGCGCAGATACGGCAGGCGCCCAGCCTGTTGTGCTGGCGGTGGCCGCCGACATCACCACCCACGAGGGGCGTGCCGCCGTGTTGGCGGTGCCCGGCGGACCGGGGCGCGACTTCGATATCGTGGTGACCAACGCGGGCGGCCCGCCCACGGGGGATTTCCGCGATTGGGACCGCGACGCCTGGATCAAGGCGGTGGACGCCAACATGCTCACGCCCATCGAACTCATCAAGGCCACGGTGGATGGCATGGCCGCGCGGGGCTTCGGCCGCATCGTCAACATCACTTCCAGCGCGGTGAAGGCGCCGATCGACATCCTGGGCCTGTCCAATGGCGCACGCAGCGGGCTCACCGGCTTTGTGGCCGGCGCCGCGCGCAGCAAGCTGGCCGCGCAGGGCGTGACCCTGAACAACCTGCTGCCCGGCAAGTTCGACACCGACCGCCTCGCCACCACCCTGGGCGCGGCAGCCACCAAGACCGGCAAGAGCCTGGACGACGTGCGGGGTGCCCAGCAGGCGCAGATTCCGGCCGGCCGCTTTGGTTCGCCCGAAGAGTTCGGTGCCATCTGCGCATTCTTGTGCAGCGTGCATGCCGGCTACATCACGGGCCAGAACCTGCTGGCCGACGGCGGCGCCTACCCGGGCGTGTTCTGAACGATTGAGCGGCGGGCCGGGGGCGCCGCGCGGCCAGTGGGTGCTGGTGTTCGGTTGTATGCCGCAACATCTTGTTGCAAATCTGTGCATTCCCATGGCCCAGCGGCTCAGGGAAACTGGTCTCCAACCCCTGGAGACTTTTCCGCCATGAACGCCCCCGCCCCCATCTCCACCCTGTACCTCAGTGCCCCCGCGATGGCCGAGCTGATTGGCCGCAAGGGCGTGGGCCACTGCATTGCCGCGATCGCGGCCTGCATCCACGAAGATTTCCTGCGCTGGCCGCAGTTCGAGAAATCGGCGCGCGTGGCCAACCATTCGCCCGACGGCGTGATCGAGCTCATGCCCATTTCGGACGCCACCACCTACACCTTCAAATACGTCAACGGCCACCCGCGCAACACGCGGCTGGGCCTGCCCACCGTGATGGCCTTTGGCGTGCTGGCCGATGTGGCCACGGGTGTGCCGCAATTGCTCAGTGAACTTACCTACACCACGGCCCTGCGCACCGCCGCCATGTCGGCCGTGGCCGCACGCGCCCTGGCGCGGCCGGACAGCCGGGTGATGGCCATCGTCGGCAACGGGGCGCAGAGCGAGTTCCAGGCCCTGGCGTTCCAGCACCTGCTGGGCATCACCACGCTGCGTCTGTTCGATACCGACCCGGCCGCCACCGCCAAGCTGGTGGCTAACCTCGACGGCACGGGCCTGCAGTGGACGGCTTGCACCAGCGTGGCCGAGGCCGTGCGCGGCGCCGACATCGTGACCACCCTCACCGCCGACAAGGCCCGCGCCACCATCGTCACGCCCGCCATGGTGGAGCCTGGCATGCACCTCAACGCCGTGGGCGGCGACAGTCCTGGCAAGACCGAGCTGCATGCCGACCTGTTGCGCCAGGCGAGCGTGTTTGTCGAATACGCCCCGCAAACGCGCGTGGAGGGCGATATCCAGCAACTGCCGGCCGACTTTGGCGTGACCGAGCTGTGGCAGGTGCTGGCCGGCCACCAACCCGGGCGCACCCATGCCGCGCAGGTCACCGTGTTCGATTCGGTCGGCTTTGCCCTGGAGGATTTTTCCGCCCTGCGCTACATGCGCGATGCCGCCATCGAACTGGGCCTGGGCGAGCGCATGGCGCTGATCCCCGCGCTGGCCGACCCCAAGAACCTGTTTGGCGCGCTGCACCAGCCTGCGGCCACCGCCAGCCAGCGCGTAACCGGGCCGGGCGCGGTGGCCTGATTGCGCATGCCGGGAAAGTGCCGGAATGCTCTATTTTTTAAGAGCTTCTGGCGCTTGATTGGCAAGCGCTGGCGCCAGTTTTCAGCGCCGCGACGAGACCACGATGCCACCCACGATCAGCGCAAACGCCGCAGCGTGGTAGGCGCTGGGTGCCTCGCCCAGAAAGGCCGCCGACAGCAGGGCAGCGAACAGCGGCGTCAGGTTGGAAAAGAAGCCCGCCACCGCAGGCCCCGCCCGCTGCACCCCGATGCCCCAGCTGCGGTAGGCCAGCAGGGCCGGTCCCAGGGCGATGAACAGCAGCGCCGCCGCCAGCGGCCAGCCCCAGTCGATGTGGGTGCGTCCCGTGGCCCACTCGGCGCTGGCCAAGGCGCCCGACCAGGCCAGGCCAAACACCATCTGCCCGGTCAGGAAGGCCGCCCAGTCATCGCGCAGGCTGGCGGGTTCGCGGGTGCGCACCAGCATCCAGCTGTAGAACGACCACGCAATGGTGGCCAGCAGCATGAACAGATCGCCCGGCACCAGGCGCAGCGCCAGCAGCTGGCCCCACTCGCCCCGGCTGAGCACGGTGAGCACGCCCGCCATGGACAGGGATGCGCCGGCCAGCTGTCGGCGGGTGACGGCCGCGCCAAAAAACAGCGCGCCCACCGCCAGCATCCACACCGGCATGCTGGAGCCCACCAGCGTCACGTTGATGGGCGTGGAGGTCTGCAGCGCCAGGTATTGCAGTGCGTTGTACAGGCCCACGCCCAGCAGGCCCAGCACGGCAAAGCGTCGCCAGTGCGGCCACAGCGGGCTGCTCTTGCGCAGCACGCGGTGGGTGAGCGGCAGCAGCAGCGCCAGGGCCAGCACCCAGCGCAGAAAATTGAGGGTGATGGGCGGCACCAGGTCATGCACCAGGCGGCCCACCACGGCATTGCCGGCCCACAGCAGCGGCGCCGTCACCAGCAGCGCCACCGTGCCGGGCGTCAGTCTTTGAGTCATGGGCTGCACTGTAGCGGCGCATTGCCAGCAAGGCTTGCAGATTCATGGCAGGATGGCCACCGTTTGTTCCACCCGTCACACCCGTTATTCAGGAGCGTTTTGTCATGAGCCTTGCCGTCCAGATCCGCCAGCATGGTGGCCCCGAAGAACTTCACCTGGTGGACGTGGCCGTGGGTGAGCCCGGTCCGGGCGAGATCCGCATCCGCCACCACGCCATCGGCCTGAACTTCATCGACGTGTACCACCGCACGGGGCTGTATCCGCTCAGCATGCCCGCCACCATCGGCATGGAGGCGGCCGGTGTGGTCGAGGCCGTGGGTGAGGGTGTCATGCACCTCCAGGTGGGCGACCGCGCCGCCTATGCCAGCCAGCCGCCCGGCAGCTACTGCGAGGTGCGCGTGATGCCCGCCAAGTGCGTGTGCAAGCTGCCCGACGCCATCAGTTTCGAGACCGGCGCCGCCATGATGCTCAAGGGCCTCACGGCCCAGTACCTGCTGAAGAAAACGCGGCCCGTGGAGGGCCTGCAGCCTGGCGACCATGTGCTGTTCCATGCCGCCGCCGGCGGCGTGGGCCTGATCGCCTGCCAGTGGGCCAAGGTCCTGGGCCTGCAGCTCATCGCCACGGCCGGCACCGATGCCAAGTGCCAGCTGGCGCTGGCCAACGGCGCGGCCCATGCCATCAACTACGCCACCGAAGACTTTGCCGCGCGCGTGAAGGAGATCACCGGTGGCAAGGGCGTGAAGGTGGTGTACGACTCGGTGGGCAAGGACACCTGGGACAAATCCCTCGATTGCCTGCGCCCGTTCGGCCTGATGGCCAGCTTCGGCAACGCCTCGGGCCCCGTGGCGCCGTTTGCTCCGGGCGCGCTGGGCGCCAAGGGCTCGCTCTACGTCACACGCCAGACGCTGTTCAGCCACATCGCCACGCGCGAAAGCACGCAGGCCATGGCCGACGACCTGTTCGCCGTGGTGGCCAGCGGCCAGGTGAAGATCCACATCGACCAGCGTTACCCGCTGGCCGAGGTGCAGCAAGCGCACCGCGACCTGGAGGCACGCAAGACCACCGGCTCGACCATCCTCACGCTGTGACGCGGGCCCCGGCAGCATCTGCCGCCGGTTGGCTGGCCGAGGCCCGCACGGCCGCCCGCCAGCCGCCCGCGCAGGAGCGCCTGCCGCTGTGGGTGGCGGGGCAGGCCGTGGGCTCGGTGGCGGCGGGTTTCTTGGATGAAATCGAAATGCAGCGCTTGTCGGATAAGCGCTATCAGATACTGATTCAGGAGCAATCGGGGGTGCCGGTGTGGCACCTGGACGTGGCGCCCGACGCGGCCACGTCCGCGCTCAACCTGCTGGCGCAGGCCCTGCACGCCCAGGGCCGCTGCGGCCCCTGGCGCAACGAGCAGCTGGCCGTGTGCAACGCCCGGGGCGAGCGGCTGGGCACCGTGGAGCGCGGCGCCGTGCGCGTGCTGGGCATCGCCACGCGGGCCGTGCACCTGGTGGGACTGGCGCCCGATGGCCGCATGTGGGTGCAGCAGCGCGCGCGCACCAAGCCCAACAACCCGGGCATGTGGGACACGCTGATGGGCGGCATGGTCTCTGCCGACGACACGCTGGACCAGGCGCTGGCGCGCGAGACCTGGGAAGAAGCGGGTCTTGTGCTGCCCGCATTGCAGGCCGTGGGGCAGGGTGTGACGTGGGGCGGGCAGGTCGATTTCAGCCGGCCCAGCCGCGAGGGCGGTGGCGTGGGCTACATGGTCGAGCGCATCGACTGGTTTCGCTGCACCGTGCCCGAAGGCCTGGCACCCCGCAACCAGGATGGCGAGGTGGAGCGGTTCGAGCTGTGGCGCCCCGAGCAGGTGCGCGAGCGCATCGCGGCTGGCGATTTCACGCTGGAGGCCGCGCTGGTGCTGGGCGCCTGCTTCGGGTGGTGAGCCGAATCTGAATCAGGCGTGCGTCACCCAGTCGGCGTGCTCGCGCCCGTTCAGGTGCGGCAGGGTGTTGAAGGTCTGCAGCATCAGCCGCTTGGGCGACACGCTGAACTCCGTCACGGCGCTGTTGCGGATGCGCATGTTCAGCGCAATGGTCACCTCGGGTGCCGTGCCCAGCACCTCGCCCACCGCGGCCGCAATGGGGCCGCCACTGCTGACCAGCAGCACGTTGTGCCCAGCATGCTGGTGGCGCACATGGTCGAGCGCGGCGCGCACGCCGCCCGCAAACGCGTCCCAGCTGGGCATGCCCTGCGGGCTGATGACGCCGGCCATCCACTGTGCCAGCGCGTCGCACAGCAGGCGGAAATGCTGGCGGTACAACTCGGGCGTGTCGGGTTTGGGCAAGGGCTGGGGGTGGATGGCGCGGATGAGCGCCAGGCTGTCGTATTCGTTCAGGCCGGGCAGCTGCAGTGGCTCGGGGCGGACCTGCAGGCCCTCGGCAATGCCTTCGAGGGTTTGCGTGTGGCGCCGCAGCGTACCGGTGAGGATGGCGTCAAACGCCTGGCCCTGCGCGCGCCAGTGCTCGCCCAGCCGTACCGCCTGCTCGCGGCCCCGTGGGCTGAGCTGGTCGTAATCGTCGGCACCAAACGAGGCCTGGCCGTGGCGCACGAGGTAAAGGGTTCCCATGGCGCAGATTGTGGCTTTCGGGGGGCTGCGCCTTTGTCACTGGCGCGACCGCTGCTATGGAACCGCGAGCGACCTCACGCACCGGCTTTGGGCAATGGGCGCCCCCATTGCTGCCGCACAAGTTTTGATGAATGAAACTTTATTTGAGTGCTTTGACGGGATGAGCATGAAGACATAGATTGACGCCATATCAACAGTTTCACCGAAAGAAACTCCATGCCTTCCCCCGCACGCCCCAAGGCCGTCATCACCCATGAGCGCGGCAGCACCTCGTCGGTAGAGCGCGCCATGCGCGTGCTGCGCGTCATGTCCGAGGGCGGCGGCGTGCGCCTGACCGACATCGCAGCGGCTGCCGACCTGGACAAGGCCACGGCGCTGCGCCTGCTGGAGGTGATGGCGCGCGAAGGCTTTGTGGCGCGCGATGCGAAGAGCAAGCAGTTCACGCTGGGGCCTGAGCTGACGGTGCTGGGTGCGGCGGCGCTGCGCCGTTTCGACCCGCGCCCGCTGGCACGGCCCAGCCTGATGCGGCTGGCCGGTGTGTTCCAGGACAGCGTGGTGCTCTCGATGCGCAGCGGTGTGGAGTCGTTGTGCATTGATGTGGAAGAGGGCACCTATCCCATCCGCGCCAACTACCTCAATGTCGGCAGCCGCCGCCCGCTGGGCGTAGGGGCCGGCAGCCTGGCGCTGCTGGCCGCTTTGCCCGACGACGAGCGCGAGGCCGCGCTGGACACCCTGTGTGGCCAGCTGGAGCGCTACCCGCGCATCACCCCGGCGCTGCTGCGCGAGCGGGTAGCGCAGGCGCGCGAACGGGGCTGCGCCGTGTTGCTCGACGTGGTGGTCGAGCGCATGGGCGGCATTGGTGTCGCCATCCTCGATACCGAAGGCCGCCCGGTGGCGGCGCTGAGCATTGCGGCGCTGAACGAACGCATCCTCACCCGCGAGCCCGCGCTGGCGCAGGCGTTGCTGCACGAGGCCACGGTGTGCCAGGTGCGCTGGGCCGAGGCCACGCGCGCCGACCGACGACCCGCAACCACCCCCAAGGAGACACATTGATGAATGCAGCGTTACGTCCGGCGTATGTGCGCGGTGCCGGTGGCACATCGTTCGGGCGACACGAGGGGCGCAGTGCGCTCGACCTGATGGATGCCGCGGCCGCGCAGGCCATCGAGAGCGCCGGCCTTGCGCGCCATGAGATCGACGGCGTGCTCTGCGGCTATGCCACCACGCTACCGCACCTGATGCTGTCCACGCTGGTGTGCGAGCGGCTGGCGCTGCGCCCGCGCTACGCGCACGGCTTGCAGCTCGGTGGCGCTTCGGGCGCGGCCATGCTGATGGCAGCGCGCGAGCTGGTGCGTTCGGGTCGATGCCGCAACGTGCTTGTGCTGGGTGGGGAGAACCGGCTCAGCGGCCAGTCGCGCGACAGCTCCATCCAGACGCTGGCCCAGGTGGGTGACGCCGATTTCGAGGTGCCCAACGGAGCCTCCGTTCCCGCGTACTACGCGCTCATGGCCTCGGAGTACATGCAGCGCACGGGCGTCACATCGGCCGATCTGGCCGAGTTTGCCGTGCTCATGCGCGCCAACGCGGTGGGCCACCCCGACGCCCACCTGCGCACCCCGGTCACGCTGCAGGAGGTGCTGGCCTCCAAGCCGATTGCCTCGCCGCTGTCGCTGCTGGACTGCTGCCCGATCTCGGATGGCGCGATGGCGCTTGTGGTGTCGGCCGACCCTGCCGCGCAGGGCGCTGTGGCCATGGCGGGCGCGGGCCAGGCCCACCGGCACCAGCACCTCACGGCCATGGAGGATGTGATGCAGTGTGGTGCGGGCGAGGCGGCGCAGCAGGCCTTTGGGGAAGCCCGGCTGGGCCTGGGCGACGTGGACTACCTGGGGATCTACGACTCGTTCACGATCACGCTGGTGATGCTGCTCGAAGAGATCGGTTTCGCACCACGCGCCGGCGCTGCCCAGCGGGCGCGCGCGGGGGACTTCGCGCCCACCGGGCCGCTGCCCCTGAATACCCATGGCGGCCTGCTGTCGTTTGGCCACTGCGGAGTGGCAGGCGGCATGGCGCACACCGTCGAGGCCTGGCGCCAGATGACGGGCCAGGCGGGTGACCGCCAGCTCAAGCCCCCCCGCCGTGCATTCATCCATGCAGACGGCGGCGTGATGTCGTCCCATGTCAGCCTGATCTTGTCGCGCGAGGACTGAAGTGAAACGACAACCCCCTGAGACGCTTCGCGTCTTCCCCCTTCTCTCACGCTGCGCGTGGGAAGAGGGACGCAGCCCTCGCTGCGGGGCGGCCCTTGCTCGGCTGCCCTGGCTCGGGGCGCGCCGGTTTCATGCGCCATGCGTGGCGCGCAGCACTATGGATAACTGAGATGACCACCACTGCCTCCAACGACACGATCCCGCTGGCCGCCCCCTTTACCGACGGCCTGCGCGACGGCGTGCTGCGCTACCAGCAGTGCACGGCCTGCGGCGGCGCGCAGACGCTGGCGCGCTATGCCTGCCAGCACTGCGGCGAGCGCGGCACGCTGCACTGGCGCGACGCGCAAGGCAGCGCCACCGTGCGCGCCGTCACCGTGGTGGCGCGCGCGCCATCCGACGCTTTCCGCGTGCTCGCGCCCTACACGCTGGTCGTCGTGCAGCTCGCCGAGGGGCCGCGCCTCATGGGCCACGCGAGCCCCGGCGTGCGCATCGGCGACCAGGTACAGGCGGGCTTCTTCGCGCATGAGGGGCGCACGCTGGTGCGCTTTGCGCCCGCGCCCTAGCGTTTTTTGTGTCATTTCCTTTCATTCACCGGCATTCAAACGACACCACCCCAGGAGACAAGCCATGATGAACATCCCCCTTTCCCGCCTGACGTCCCGTCGCCACTGGATCGGCCTGGCCTGCGCCGCACTGTGTGCGGCGGGGGCGCCACTGGCCTTTGCGCAGGACTATCCGAACAAGCCTGTGAAGCTGGTCGTGCCCTACCCACCGGGGGGGCCCACGGACATCGTGGCGCGCGCCGTCGCACAAAAACTGCAGGAGCGCCTGGGCCAGCCGTTTGTCATCGACAACAAGCCCGGTGCAGGGGCCAACCTGGGCGCTGAAGCCGTGGCCCGCAGCGCACCGGATGGGTACACGCTGGTGGTGGCCACCACGGCGCACGCCATCAATCCCGCGCTGTTCGCCAAGCTCAACTACTCGCTGACCAAGGATTTCGCGCCGATCTCGCAGCTCACCGGCGGTCCGCTGGTGATTGTTGCCAGCCCGGCCCTGCCGGCCAACAACGTGGCCGAGCTCGTCGCGCTGGCCAAGAGCAAAAGTGGCGGGCTGAACTACGGCTCTTCAGGCAATGGCCAGTCCACCCACCTCTCGGCCGAGCTGTTCAGCGCCATGGCCGGGATCAAAATGAACCATGTCCCCTACAAGGGCAGCGCGCCCGCGCTCACCGACGTGATGGGCGGGCAGGTCGATCTGATGTTCGACACCATGCTGTCGTCCATGCCCCACGTGAAGGGGGGCAAGCTCAAGGCCCTGGCCGTGACGAGTGCCCAGCGTTCGCCCGTGGCGCCGGATCTGCCCACCGTGGCCGAGTCCGGCTTGCCGGGCTACGAGGCCATCGCCTGGAACGGTCTGCTCGCCCCCGCTGGTACCCCCAGGGAGGTGATTGCGCGGCTGAGTACCGAACTCAAGGCCGTGCTTGAAAGCCCCGACATCCGTCAGCGTTTTGATGCCCAGGGTTTTGGCGCGGCCTGGAGCGCGCCGGCGGCGTATGGCGCCTTCCTGCAGGCTGAAGTGGACAAATGGGCCAGGGTGGTGAAGACCTCCGGCGCAAAGATTGACTAACCCCCTGAGTCGCCTTCGGCGCCTTCCACCTCAAGGGGGACGCCGCCCGTGCGGCGGGGCGGCCCTTGCACGGCGGCCCTGGCGTGCGCCGCGCCAGGCGCAACGGTCGCACGCTATGAACCACTGAGAAACACACAACAGCCATGACTGATCTTCTTACCTCCGCCCTCAACCCGCGTTCGGTCGCCATCATTGGCGCTTCGGACAACATCCACAAGATCGGCGGGCGTCCCATCTACTACATGCAGCGCCACGGCTACCAGGGCGCGGTCTATCCCATCAACCCCGCGCGCGAGGAGATCCAGGGCCACAAAAGCTACGCCACGCTCGCCGACCTGCCCGAAGTGCCGGATCTCGCCCTGGTCGTGGTGGGTGGCGACAAAACCGTGGCGGCGGTGGAGGAGTGCGCCGCGCGCGGCGTGAAGGCCGCCGCGGTGATCGCCTCGGGCTTTGGCGAAACCGGCCCCGCCGGGCGCGAACTGCAGGACCACATGGTGGCCAAGGCCCGCGCTGCCGGCATGCGCCTGTATGGCCCCAACACGCAGGGCCTGGCCAACTTCGGCACGGGCGCCATCGCGGGCTTTTCCACCATGTTCATCGAGATGCCGCCCATGGACGGCCCGGTGGGCGTGGTGAGCCAGAGCGGCGGCATGAGCTCCATGATCTACGGCCTGGTGCGCGGGCGCGGCCTGGGCGTGCGCCATGTGCATGCCACGGGCAACGAGGCCGACGTGACCGCCGCCGAGATGGCCTGGGCCGTGGCCCATGACCCCGACGTGAAGCTGCTGCTGCTGTACCTGGAGAGCATTGCCAACCCCGAGATGCTGGCCGCCACCGCCGCCTATGCGCGTGAGCGCGACCTTCCCATCGTCGCGGTGAAGGCGGGGCGATCGGCCAGCGGGCAGAAGGCAGCGTCGTCCCACACGGGCGCGCTGGCCAACGAGGACCGCACGGTGGATGCCTTTTTCAAGCACCACGGCATCTGGCGCGTGCGCGACCCGCATGAGCAGGCGCGCGCCGCACACGCCTACCTGAAGGGCTGGCGCCCCGAGGGCCGCCGCCTGGTCATCATCAGCAACTCCGGCGCCAGCTGCGTGATGGGCGCTGACGCGGCCGAAGACCTGGGCCTTCCCCTGGCGGAGCTGAGCACCGCCACCCAAGCCGACGTAGCCTCCAAGCTGCCGGGCTTTGCCACCGCCAGCAACCCCATCGACGTCACCGCCGCACTGCTGTCCAACAGCGGCCTGTTCGGCGACGTGCTGCCCGCCGTGGCGCAGGACCCGGCGGCCGACCTGTTCTTCCTGAACATTCCCGTGGCCGGTGCGGGCTACGACCTGGACCGCTTTGCCCGCGACGCTGCCGCCTTCGAGGCCGCCACAGGCAAGCCCGTGGCGGTGGCGGCGTGGCAAGAAAGCGTGGCCGCGCCCTTCCGCGCGCACGGGATCGCCACCTTCCCCAACGAAGGCGAGGCCATCGCCGTGCTGGCCCAGGTGGCCGGGCACACGGCACTGATGCGCCAGCCCCGCACAACCTGGCCCCAGCTGCCCGCGGTGCAGGTGCCGGCCGGCGCGCAGGGTTTTCTGAACGAGGTGGACAGCCTCGCCCTGCTGGCGCTCCACGGCGTGCCCACGGTGCCTATGCACCTGTGCCGCACCGCCGACGAGGCCCGCGCGGCGTTCGACGCCATCGGCGCACCCGCTGTGGTCAAGGCCTGCTCGGCCGAGGTGCCGCACAAGTCCGAGCACGGGCTGGTGGCCCTCAACGTGCAGACACGCGAACAGGCGGCCGAGCTGTTCGAGCGCTTCTGGTCCAAGATGGATGCCATGGGCGTGCAGCGCGATGGCGTGATCGTGGCGGCCACGCGCAAGGGCCAGCACGAATTCATGGTGGGCGCGCGCATCGACCCCGTCTTCGGCCCCGTGGTGGTGGTGGGCGACGGCGGCAAGTACGTGGAGGCGCTCAAGGACTGCGCCGTGCTGCTGCCGCCCTTCAGCCAGGACGAGGTGGTGCGCACGCTGCGCACGCTGCGCATTGCGCCGCTGCTCGATGGTGTGCGCGGCGAACCGCCGCTGGACGTGCAGGCGCTGGCGAACATCGCTGTGGCGGTCGGTACCGTGATTGCCGGCGCACGTGGCACCATCGCATCGGTTGACCTCAACCCCGTCATGGTGGGCGCTGTCGGTGACGGCGCCGTGGTCGTGGATGCCCTGGTGGAGTGCGCCGGGGCCGCCGCTCGTCCCTGATAAAAAATGTGAAGGAATTTGCCGCATGGACTTCACCCTTTCCCCGGAAATCCGCGCATTGCGCGACAAGACGCGCCAGTTCATCGCCGAGCAGGTCATTCCCCTCGAAAACGACGAACGCCAGTCGTCGCACGGCCCCAGCGAGGCGTTGCGCCGCGAGCTGGTAGCCCGCGCCCGCGTCGCCGGCCTGCTCACGCCCCATGCCTCGCGCGAGATGGGTGGGCTGGGCCTGAGCCATGTGGCCAAGGCTGCGGTGTTCGAGGAGGCGGGATATTCGTGGCTGGGCCCCACGGCACTCAATATCCATGCACCCGACGAAGGCAACATCCACCTCATGGAAGAAGTGGCCACCGCCGCGCACAAGGAGCGCTGGCTGCGCCCGCAGGTGGCCGGCCACATCCGCTCCTGCTTTGCCATGACGGAGCCCTCGCCAGGCGCGGGTGCTGACCCCTCCATGCTGGCCACCACGGCGGTACGCGATGGCAACGACTATGTTATCAACGGCCTCAAATGGTTCATCACGGGTGCCGAAGGTGCTGACTACGCCATCGTGATGGCGCGCATGGAAGACGGTTCGGCCACCATGTTCCTCACCGACATGGACCGCCCCGGCATCACGCTGGAGCGCAGCATGGATGCGATGGACGCGTGTTTCACCGGAGGCCACGGCGTGCTGCGCTTTGACAACCTGCGCATACCCGCCAGCGACGTGCTCGGGGAGATGGGCAAAGGGTTTCGTTACGCGCAGGTGCGCCTGGCCCCCGCACGCCTGACGCACTGCATGCGCTGGCTCGGCCAGGCACGCCGCGCTCATGATGCAGCGCTGGCCTACACCCGCAAGCGCCACGCCTTTGGCAAGCCGCTGGTCGAGCACGAAGGCGTGGGCTTCATGCTGGCCGACAACGACATGGACCTGCACACGGCCCGTCTGCACATCTGGCACACCGCGTGGCTGCTGGACCAGGGCGAAAAATGCAACTTCGAGTCGAGCCGCGCCAAGGTGGTGTGCTCCGAAGCGCAGTGGCGCGTGGTGGACCGCAGCGTGCAGATGCTGGGCGGCCAGGGGGTCACGTCCGATTCGCCGGTGATGCGCATCTTCACCGACATGCGGGCCTTTCGCATCTACGACGGCCCGAGCGAAGTGCACCGCTGGAGCATGGCGCGCAAGCTCGTGCACCTAGCAGAAAAGGCCGAAGCCGGGGGGCAGGCATGAGCGGCGCCATCGATCGCTTCCGGCTTGACGGCAGGGTGGTGTTGGTCACGGGTGCATCCAGCGGGCTGGGCACGCATTTCGCGCAGCTGCTGGCCTCGGTGGGCGCACGCGTGGCCGTGGCCGCACGCCGCGCGGACAAGCTGCAGACGGTGGTGGACGCCATCGTGCAGGCAGGCGGCCAGGCGCGGGCGCTGGCACTCGACGTGACCGACCCAGCCAGCGTGCGTGCCTGTTTCGATGCGCTGGCCAGCTGGGGCGCGCCCGACGTGGTCATCAACAACGCCGGTGTCACCGTTACCCGCCCGCTGCTGGAGCAGACCCCGGAAGATTTCGACCAGGTGCTGGACACCAACCTCAAGGGTTGCTGGCTGGTGGCCACCGAGGCCGCGCGCCGCATGGTGGCGGCCGGGCAGGGCGGCAGCATTGTGAATGTGGCTTCCATCCTGGGTGAACGGGTGGCCGGCGGGGTGGCTCCCTACGCGATATCGAAGGCCGGCGTGGTGCAGGCCACCAAGGCCATGGCGCTGGAGCTGGCGCGCCACCGCATCCGGGTGAATGCGCTGCTGCCGGGCTATGTGGTGACCGACCTCAACCGCGACTTCCTTACCAGCGAAGCCGGCGACAAGCTGCGCAGCCGCATTCCCAGCCGCCGCTTTGGCGAGCTGGGCGATCTCGATGGGCCGCTGCTGCTGCTGGCATCGGATGCCGGTGCTGCGATGTCGGGCGCGACCGTTGCGGTGGATGGCGCACATCTGGTGAGCTCGCTGTGAGCGCCGGCGCCGCATCCATGCCCCTCGGGCCGCTGACCGACTACCTGCGCGCTCAGGGTCTGGTCGGGGCTGAAGCGATCGAGGTGTCACCGCTGTCCGGCGGGCAATCGAACCCCACATTCCGCATCACGGCCGGTGACAACGCCTACGTGCTGCGCAAGAAGCCAGCCGGCCAACTCGCCCCGTCGGCCCATGCCATTGACCGCGAGTACCGCGTCATGCGGGCGCTGCAGGGCAGCGATGTGCCCGTGCCACGCATGCTGGCCTACTGCGAGAACGAGTCCATCGTCGGTACGCCGTTCTACCTGATGGATTTCCTGGAGGGCCGCGTCTTCATGGACCCGGCCCTGCCCGGCATGGACAAGGCCGAACGCGCCGCCGTCTACCGCGAGATGGGCCGCGTCATCGCCGCCCTGCACAGCGTGGACATTGCGGCCGTAGGCCTGGCCGACTACGGCCGCACGGGCCAGTACGTGCAGCGCCAGATCGACCGCTGGTCGCGCCAGTGCCGTGCGTTGCCGGTGCCGCTGGACCAGGCGATGCTCGACCTGATGGCGTGGCTGCCCGCGCACCTGCCCGAGGGCGACGAAACCACCCTGGTGCACGGCGACTACCGCATCGACAATCTGGTGTTCCACCCCACCGAGCCGCGCGTGATCGGCGTGCTGGACTGGGAGCTGTCCACGCTGGGCCATCCGCTGGCCGACCTGGCCTACCACTGCATGGCCTGGAACGTGCCGCCCGCGCTGTGGCGCGGCATGGGCGGGCTCGACTTCGCGGCGCTGGGCATTCCGAGCGAGGCGCAGTACCTGGCGGACTACCAGGCCGCCACCGGGCGCGATGCGCAGGGGCACTGGTCGTTCTACATGGCCTACAACCTGTTTCGCATGACCGCCATCCTCTACGGCATTGCGCAGCGCGCGGCCGATGGCAGCGCGGCCTCGGCCGACGCCGAGGAGACCGGGCGAAAGGCCGGGCCACTGGCACGGCTGGGCTGGGAATGGGCGCAGCGCCACGGCGCTGCGGGTTGACCAGCAGCCAAGCCGCCGGCGCGCGCAGCGACTGAACCGGCACTTGGGGCTTTCCTGTTTGGCAACACCGTGCGTGCACGCCCAAGGGTGGAGCTTGAAGCGGTGGTGCCGCGATGTGAGCGGGTCAGCGGCTGGGCAGGACGCGGCTGGCATGCGGTGTGCCATCCGGCAAACGCCCGGCGTTGGTGCTAGAGTGAAAGTCACTGAGGTAACGCCATGAAGATGACTGAAGAATCCATGAAGGTCCTGGAGGCCGGCATCCCTAAACTGGCTCAGGGTGCTTTTCAGCGCGCGCACTACCAGGCATTGACCACCAGCGGGAAAGTCATGCGCGCCGTCAACGGCCAGCTGGTCGAGACGCATGCCGACGGTACCGAGAAGGTGGTGCGCACCATCCACAGCCCTGTGAAGGTTGCCATGGGCGCCAAGTTCAAGCTCAAGCCCCGTGTGACCGCTGCTGGATGAGTGCCGTAAAGCCCCGGCTGCGCATGTTCGCAGGCCCGAACGGCTCGGGAAAAAGCACCCTCAAGGACGTGCTGGAACCCAACTGGCTGGGCGTCTATGTCAACGCCGATGACATCGAGGCCGAGATCCGTGCGCAGGGTTTCGCGTCGCTGAAACCCTACGGTGTCAACACCACACAGGCGGAGCTGCTGGCTTTCTTCGCGGGTTCTGACTTCCTGCGCCAGCAGGGGCTGGACGCCAGTGCACAAAAGATCCGGCTGGAAGAAGACCGTGTCATTTTTTATGCCGTGGCGGTGAATTCGTACTTCGCCTCGGTGCTGGTGGATTTCATTCGGAATGACCTGCTGCGCCGCAAGGAGTCATTCACCTTCGAGACGGTGATGTCGGCACGGGCCAAGGTGGATTTTTTCTGCCGTGCGCGCAAGCAAGGGTTCAGAACCTATCTGTACTACGTTGCGACCGAGGACCCCGAGATCAACATTTCGCGGGTGGCTCACCGGGTTCGCATGGGCAAGCACGATGTGCCGCGAGACAAAATCGTTGAACGCTACCACCGGTCTTTGGCTTTGCTGGCGGATGCTGTCACTTGTGCAGACCGGGCTTACCTGTTTGACAACTCGGGCAGCGAGCGTGTATGGGTGGCAGAGGTGACGGACGACGCCGATCTGGAAATGAAAACAGACTTGATGCCGTATTGGTTCAAGACCGCGTTGTTGGACAAGTTAGCCAGCGACGAGTAGGCGCAGCGACGAGCGCGGCAGCGCCAACCCGCCCGGTCACGCCCTCGTACGTGTGCATCTGCACGACCACCAAGGTGTGTGGCCGGCCATGGTCGTCATGGCCAGGCGGTGCGCGCGGCGCAGCCGCAGGCCCACGATGGTGCTGGTAATGCGCTCTATCTTCATGTCCGCGCTTGCGCGGCGCTGGGCAGCAGCCGGCGCTGCTGCAGCTGGCCAAACCATTTGCGGAACATGTCCTCGGTATCGATGCATGCCGCAAATCCGGCCTGGCGAATCTTGACCGAGCTCATGATCACCGGCGGCAAAGGACCTGTCTTGCCGTGGTTCATCTGGAAGTCCGCGTAGGTCGCGCCCTGGCCGATGAAGGCCGCCAGCTCGCGCGGCGCGGCCAGCCGGTATTTGTCCACGATGCGTTCCCAGGCCCGTTGCTGCCCCGCCAGGGTGGCACCGAGCGACTGCGGCTCGGGCTCCCCCACCGCCATGCCCAGCGCATCGGCAACGGTGGGCCAGACGTTCTGCCACACGAACACGTCGCCGTTCTCCACGTTGAAGGTTTCGTTGCGCGCGTTGGGCGACTGTGCGGCCCAGGCGCAGGCCTGGGCAATCAGGTCGGCGTCGATGGCCTGGTTCACGCGCGCGGGGCCGCCGGGGTAGGCCAGCGGCAGGCCTTGTTCATGGCGCAGCCAGGCGTACACGCCAATGGCCGGAATGGGGTTCATGTGGCTGCCCATCGCGTCGCCGAACACGATGCGCGGTCGCATGATGGTGTAGTGCCACCCCGTGTGGCTGGCAGCCCTGGCCTGGCGCTCGCGCAGGAAATCTTCCTGCAGCCAGTAGAAGTTTTCGTGCGCGTCGCGCGGCCAGCGCTCGCGTGCGGGCACCGCTATCTGGGGGTGGATGTGCACGCCATAGGCCTTGCCGCCCTGCATGATGGTGACGTGGCTCAGCGGGCCACCGGGGCGGTCCAGTGGTTCGACCACATTGCGCAGCATCTGCAGGTTGATGCGCATCTGGTCCTGGTCTTGCCAGCCTCCGACAAGACCGCCGGGCTTTTCATAGACGGCGGCGTACACCACATGGGTGATGTCGTCGCGGCCTGCCAGTGCGGCCGCGCAGGCGCCTGCGTCTTGCAGGTCTAGCTGCAGGCCTTCAGCGCCGGGCGGCGGCAGGATAGGGCGGCGTGCCACGCCGATCGCACGCCAGCCGGGCAGGCTGGCGAAATGGCGCAGGCAGGCCTGGCCCACCACGCCCGTGGCGCCGACGATCAGTGCAGTTTGCAGGGGTGTCGTCATGGCCGCACGGTCCTCACTTCTTGAGCATCGGGCACTTGGACTGCGACAGCGGCAGGAAGGCTTTGTCGCCCGGCACCGTGGCCACGAGCTTGTAGTAATCCCAGGGGTACTTGGATTCGGCCTGCGACTTGACCTCGAACAGGTACATGTCATGCACCATGCGGCCGTCCTCGCGAATGTGGCCGTTCTTGGCAAAAAAGTCGTTGATCGGCGTGGCCTTCATTTGCGCCATGACCTTGGCCGTGTCGTCGGTCTTGGCGGCCTGCACGGCCTTGAGGTAGTGCATGGTGGATGAGTAGGCGCCCGCCTGGCTCATGTTGGGCATCTTCTTCATCTTCTCGAAATAGCGTTTGGACCAGGCGCGTGTTTCGGGGTTCATGTCCCAGTAGAAGGCCTCGGTGAGCATCAAGCCGCCCGCCGTGCGCAGGCCGATGGCGTGGATGTCGTTGATGTACATGAGCAGGCCGGCCAGGGTCTGCTTGTTCTTGCCCTGGGTCAGGCCAAATTCGCGCGCAGCCTTGATGGTGTTCACGGTGTCGCCGCCGGAGTTGGCCAGGCCTATGACCTGGGCCTTGCTGTTCTGCGCGCTGATCAGGAAGGATGCGAAGTCCGTCGCGCCAATGGGGTGCCTGGCCGATCCCAGCACCTTGCCGCCCTGGGCCGTGACCACGGCGCTGGCCTGGTCCTGCAGGCTGTGGCCGAAGGCGTAGTCGGCGGTGATGAAAAACCAGTCCTTGCCGCCGCGCTGCGTGATGGCGCTGGCCGTGACGTTGGCCAATGCGTAGGTGTCGTACACGTAGTGCACGGTGCTGGGCATGCACAGGTCGCCGGTGAGGCGGTCGGTGCCGGGGCCGTTGAAGATGATGACCTTCTGCTTTTGCTTGGCCACTTCCAGCACGGCCAGCGCCGGGGCGGAGACGGCCACGTCCATGATGGCGTCCACCTTGCCGGTGTCGAACCATTCGCGCGCCTTGCTGGCGGCGATGTCGGCCTTGTTCTGGTGGTCCACCACCAGCAGTTCGATCTTCTTGCCCAAGACCTGGCCGCCGAAGTCGTCGATGGCCATCTGGATCGCGGCCGCGCTGCCGGGGCCGGTGATGTCGGCAAAGGGGCCGCCCAGGTCCGTGAGGATGCCCAGGCGCACGACGTCGTCGGAAATCCTGACATCCTGCGCCGTGGCGGCCGTGGTCGCGGCGGCGATGGCCAAGCCGATACATGCCGCGCGGCAGGCGCGCTGCAAGGCGCTGCGGGGAGTGGAGTTGAGGGGGGTGAAGTGGCTCATGTTGTCTCCTGGTGTGTGTAGGGATGGTTGGTGGAATCAGAGGGTGGCGATGGGCGTGACTGGCGAGCCCACGGCACCGGGAAGGCGCAGGGGCGGCGCGGTGAGCAAAAAGCGGGTACGCCCCCGGGCGTGCAGTGCTTCGGCGAGCTCGTCGAGGTACCACAGCTCACCCAGCGGCAGCCCGAGCTTGAACAGGCAGTGCTCATGCAGCGGCAGCACGGGGTAGGGTGTGCCGTCCTGGGGAACGCGTGTGGGCGGGTGGCGCTCCACGGCGTAGTTGTCGGCCACCAGGGCGGCGATGCCGCTGTCGGTGATCCATTGCAGCAGCTGCTGGTCGCCGCCGTCGAGTGCGGCGCAGCTGTGGTGCAGGCGCTCGGCGTCGGGCTGGCCTTGCATGGACAGCACCAGCCCCGCAAAGCCGGTGCGCAGCAGCAGCATGTCACCCGGCTCTACCGTGGCGCCGCACTGCGCCATGGCGTGCATGAGCTGCTCGTAGCCGATGTCCTGGAAGTCGGTGCCCCAGATCCGGGCCAGGTCCACCAGCACTGCGCGGCCCTGCATGCCTTTTTTGGCCAGGTTCTCCACGCCCAGGGCACGGGCCACGCTGGCGTCGGCGGGGCGGCCCGCGCAGCACACAGGGCGGTAGGGGCCGGGTGCGCCTTGTGCGTCGCGTTGCGGCAGGCCATGGTCCACCGGTCCCAGCACATGTTCGTGGCCCCGGTAGCCGTTGTAGTAGGTGGTGCGCAGCTGGCCATCGCCCTCGGCGTCGAACAGCGAGCCCACATGGGCCAGCGAGTCCCACTGCGTGGAGTACTGCAGCGACAGCAGCACCTGGTCGTCGCTGATCACATCGGTGGCGCCTGCAACCACGTGGCCCAGCGGGAAGTTGAGGTACGGCCGCTCACCATTGCGCGTGGGCGACAGGCGCGGAGGATGGCGCCGTGCATTGAGCGCGTTGCCGCCCGGGTAGTCCAGCGGCAGCGAGAGGCAATAGCTGAGCCCCTCGCGCACTTCCTGGGCGCCCTTGCGCACCTGCTCCGGCCCGATCAGGTTGGCGCGCCCCAGTTGGTCATCGGGCCCGAAATCGCCCCAGTTCGAACCGGGCGGGCGTTGTTTCCATCGCATGCTGTTGTCTCCTGCCGCTGGTGACCGCGGATGTGGAGACTATGGTGTTGGGCGGGGCGGCGCACGTCAAACCCATCAGTGAAAATTTCAAAGAATGAAATCAAGGATGGGGTAAACCCTTCCGTCTGACATAGGAATTGGCACCGACTGGGGTTGGAGAGCGCTATCTCAGGCAGGCCGGGTTTCGGTAGGCAAAACCGATGGAATGCTGTTTGAGCGCACCGTGAACGTCTGCGCGGGCATGGCTCAGGAGGTGGAGGCGGGGCGCGGGAGTGACCGCGGTGGAGGGTGCCCTTACAGCAGCACCTCGCCACGCACGCAGGTCACCGTGCTGCCGCCCACCCAGATGTCGCTGCCTTCCTGTGCCAAATGCACGCGCCCGGCGCGGCCCAGCGCGGTGCCCTGGCTGGCCACATAGTGCGTGGGCGCCAGGCCCGCGCCGATGAGCCATTGCGCCAGCGCGGCATTCAGGCTGCCGGTGACGGGGTCTTCGCTCAGGCCGTTGCTGCCAGGGAAGAAGGCGCGCACTTCGAAGGCGATGCCGTGTTCATCGCTGCTGCCCACCACCCCGACCTTGCCGCGCGGGCCGACCACGCCCACATCCAGCCCGTCAAGGATGGCGCCATCGGGCTTCAGCGCCAGCACCTGTGCAGCCGACTGCAGCATCACGCCGCGCCAGTTCGGGCCGTTGTCGCACCAGGCATGGTGCAGGATGTCGCTGCGCGCCACGCCCAGGCCCTGGGCGATGCGGGCCACATCGGCTTCGTCGAGCGGGCCGCTGCGGATCAGTGGCGGCGCGGCAAAGGCCAGGCGGTCGCCGTCCTGGCGCAGCGCCACCAGGCCCACGCCGCATTCCTGCACCACCCGGCCCGCCGTGTGGGGCTGGCCACCGGCTTCGAGCCAGGCATGGCAGCTGCCCAGCGTGGGGTGGCCCGCAAACGGCAGCTCGCGGCCGGGGCTGAAGATGCGCACGCGGTAATCCGCCCCGGCCGCGCGGCCTTCCGGCGTAGGGGGCAGGAGGAAGGTAGCCTCGGACAAATGGGTCCAGTCGGTGAACTGCTGCATGGCCTCGGTGGTGAGGCCCTCGCCGTCCAGCACCACGGCCAGCGGGTTGCCCAGGTAGGGCTGGGCGGTGAACACATCCACCTGCCGGAAGGGGCGCTGGCGCATGGTTTCAGTCCTTCGCCTGGTGGGCGCGGATGGCTGCCGCCAGCGCCGCGATGGCGGTGCGGATCTCGTCGCTGCTGGCCGTCACGTACGACAGGCGCAGCGTGCGCGTGTCGGGGTGTTCGGCATAAAACGGTGCGCCGGGCACAAAGGCCACATTGCGCTCCACCGCCGTGGGCAGCAGCGCCTGCGCATCCACGCCCTCGGGCAGGCGAACCCACAGGAACATGCCGCCCGCCGGACGCGTCCATTGCACGCCGAGGCCGGCCATCTCATGCTCCAGTGCGGCCAGCATGGTGTCGCGCTGCTGCTGGTAGAGCGCACGGATGGTGGGCACATGGCGATCGAGGAAGCCGTTCTTGATCACTTCGGCCACCACACGCTGGTTGAAGCCGGGCGTGTGCAGGTCGGCAGCCTGCTTGGCCTGCAGCAGCTTGGGGTAGATGGCCTTGGGCGCCACCAGAAAGCCCAGGCGCAGGCCCGGGGCCAGCACCTTGGAGAACGAGCCCATGTAGATGCAGCCGTCGGGGTTGCGCGCGGTCAGGGGTGCGGGCGGGGCCTCGCCGAACCACAGGTCGCCGTAGGGGTTGTCCTCGATCAGTGGAATGCCCAGTTCGGCTGCCTTGGCCACCAGCGCGGCACGGCGTGCCTCGGTCATGGTGCGGCCCGTGGGGTTCTGGAAGTTAGGCAGCACATAGGCCAGGCGGGCCTTGTCGGTGCCGGTGCCGGCCTTGGCGGCAAAGTCTTCCACGAGGATGCCGTCGTCGTCGCTGGCCACGCTCACGGCGATGGGTTCCTGCGGCGCGAAGGCCTGTAGCGCACCCAGGTAGGTGGGTGTTTCCACCAGCATGCGGCTGTTCTTGTCGAGGAACACCTTGCCGATCAGATCGAGCGCCTGCTGCGATCCGGTGGTGATGAGCACCTGATCGGGGTCCACCGCCCAGGGCAGCATGTCGGCCACGGCCTGGCGCAGGGGGGCATAGCCCTCGCTGGTGGCGTATTGCAGGGCGGCGGCGCCGTCGCGCGCCATCACGGTGTTGCAGGCCGCGGTGAACTCCTGCAGGGGGAAGGTCTTGGGCGAGGGCAGGCCGCCGGCCAGGCTGATGATGCCGGGCTTGTCGGTGAGTTTGAGGATCTCGCGGATCGCGGAAGGGTTCATCTTGGCGGCGCGTGCGGCCAGGGTCCAGTTCGTCATGCAGTCATCTCCAGTGGCGCCCGCCAGGGGCGCTTGTCATCCATAAAAAAAGCCGTTGTGCGGCGTGGTACCGGCCTGCGGGTGGGCCGATGGGTCCGCACTGTAACCCGCCCCGCGGCCGCAATGCCCCGAGGTGTCGCCATCGTCATGCCGAGGCGGGCCGTGGCCGCACCGGCATGCGCCGGCCCAGCAACACGGTGGCCATCACGGCCAGGCCAAAGCCCACGCTCACGGCATCGAGGCCCTCTCCCAGCAGGGGCACGGCAAACAGCATGCCCAGAAAAGGCTGCACCAGTTGCACCTGGCTCACGCGCACCGTGCCGCCCAGCGCCAGGCCCCGGTACCAGGCAAAAAAGCCCAGCCACATCGAAAACACCGATACATAGGCAAAACCGCCCCAGGCCAGCGCCGGCATGGGTGCTGCGGGCAGCGACAGCGCCGCCAGCGGCACCGTGACAGGCAGCGAGATCACCAGCGCCCAGCAGATCACGAACTCGGCCCGCATGTGCTGCGACAGCCGTGCGCCAAAGCCGTAGCCCATGGCCGCGCACAGCATGGCGCCCAGCAGCAGCAGGTCGGCCGGGTGCAGCGAAAGCCCGGCGCCGCCCGAACGCAGCACGGCAAAAGCCACGACCAGGCTGGTGCCCAGCAGCGCGCAGGCCCAGAACGCCGGCGACGGGCGCTGGCGGTGCAGCAGTGCACCCACGGCGGCGGTGGCCAGCGGCAGCACCCCCACGATCACGCTGGCATGCACGGCACTGACATGGCGCATGGCGATGGAGGTGAGCAGCGGAAACCCGAACACCACGCCCAGCGCCGTCAGCACCAGCGGCCCCCGGTCGGCGCGCTGCGGCAGGGGTGCCCGCAGGGCCAGCAGCAGGGCGCCCGACAGCAGCCCGGCCACGGCCGCGCGCCCCATGGCGATGAACAGGCCCGACATCAGCGGAGCCTCTGGCGTGCCCACGGCCAGGCGCGTCATGGGCAGGGTCAGGGCAAAGATCATGACGCCCAGCAGGCCCAGGGCCAACCCACGGGCCTCGGGGGTGGTGTGCGGATGGGGCGCTGGCGCGGTGGACGGCATTGCAACGTCCGGGCTGGCAACGGATGCGGACACGGGCCCGCTCATGCGCGCACCATCCAGGCCGCCGTCACCACCAGCACCAGCGCCATGGCACGGTTGAACCACAGCAGGCGCCGGCCGTGCGCCAGCCAGTGGCGCAGCAGTGCGCCCACGGCGGCATACACCAGGTTGCTGGACAGCGCATACAGCGCCATCACCGGCAGCACCACGGCCAGGCGTTGCAGGCTGTCGCCGCGCCCGACGATCCATCCCGCCACGATGGTCAGCGATAGCAGCCATGCCTTGATGTTCACGAACTGCAGCGCCGCACCCTGCCAGAAGCCCACGTCCATGCGGGCCGCATCGGCCTCGCCGAGCTGGCCGCTCTGGCTGAGCTTCCAGGCCAGCCACACCAGGTAGGCAATGCCCACGGCCTTGATGCCCCAGCGCAGCGCCGGCACCGCTACCACCGCGGCCCCCAGGCCGCCCGCGCACAGCAGCAGCAGGGCGCTCCAGCCCACGGGAACGGCGCAGACAAAGCGCATGGCATGGGGCAGCCCCCGGTTGGCCGCCAGCGCGGTGGACAGCGTGGTGTTGGGGCCGGGGCTGAAGCTCATGGCGGTGGCCAGTGCCAGCAGGGCAGTGAATTCAACGGGTGGCATGGCGTTGTAAGAGGGGGCTGGCTGTTACTGTAGAAGCAATGGCAATACAGTGCCGATACAGTTTGACCGACAATGGCATGATCTGTAATGGCGATTGTGTCAGCACAGTTGACATTTCTGCACGAGGCCCCGCATGTTGACCCGTTCCAGCAACCACACCCTGACCGAGCAACTGGCCGAGCGCTTTGCCGAGCGCATCCGCTCGCGGCTGCTGCCCGCAGGCACGCGCCTGCCCTCGGTGCGCGAATGCGCGCGCCAGCAGGGCGTGAGCCCCTACACCGTGGTGGCCGCCTACGACCAGCTGCAGGCCCAGGGCCTGGTGGAGGCTCGCAACCAGCGCGGTTTCTATGTGCGTGATTTTGTACAGAATGGGGCTCTAGCGCAGGAGAAAAAAGCGCTTTCAGCTATACAAAATGCAGCAGTCGCGATGCCGGATGGACGCCGGGACTCCGGGCCTTTGCCCTCGGGTTCGCGCATCAACGCCACGGCGCTGATCCGGGGCATGTTCCACCAGGCCTCCACCCATCCGCAGCCGGGTTCCGGCGTGTTTCCTTCCGAATGGCTGGAGGCGGGTTTCATGGCGGCGGCGGTACGCAAGGTGACGGCCAGCCGGGCGCTGCAGGAGGGCTCGCTCCAGTATGGCGACCCCATGGGCGACCCCGGCCTGCGCCAGGTGCTGGCGCGCAAGCTGGCCGGGCTGGACATTCCCGCCCCGGCCGGGCAGATCATCACCACGGTAGGGGCCACGCACGCGCTCGACATTGTCAGCCGCACCCTGCTGCGCCCGGGCGACCCGGTCATGGTGGAGGAGCCCGGCTGGTCGGTGGAGTTTGCGCGGCTCGATGCCCTGGGCATGCGCATCCTGCCCGTGCCGCGCCGCGCCGACGGGCCCGACCTCTCTGTGATGGCGCGCTATTGCGAGGCCCATGCGCCCAAGCTGTTCGTGAGCGTGAGCGTGTTCCACAACCCCACGGGCTATTGCCTTGCGCCCGGCAGTGCCCACCAGGTGCTGCAGCTGGCGCAGCGGCACAACTTCCACATTGTGGAGGACGACACCTATAGCCACATCGCGCCCGCGCACGCCACGCGGCTCACGGTGCTCGACGGCCTGCGGCGCACCATCTATGTGAGCGGCTTCGCCAAGATCCTGGCCCCCAACTGGCGCGTGGGCTACCTGGCGGCGCCGCCCGATCTGGTGGAGCGGCTGCTCGACACCAAGCTGCTGTCCACCCTGACCACGCCGTCCATCCTGGAGAAGGCGCTGGCCCTGTGCATCGACCAGGGCCAGTTGCGCCGCCACGCCGAGCGCATGCGCTTGCGCCTGGCCCAGGCGCGCACGCGCAGCGTGCAGCTGGCGCTGGAGGCCGGGTGCGGTTTTGCGGCCGAACCGGCGGGGCTGTTCGGCTGGGTGGAGACGGGCGTGGACACCGACGTGCTGGCCCAGCGCATGCTGGACGAGGGCTACCTGCTGGCGCCCGGGGCCTTGTTCCATGCCAGCCGGCAGCCCTGTACGCTGATGCGCATCAACTTCACCACCACGCAGGATGCCGCCTTCTGGCGCGTGTTCCAGCGGGTGGTGGCGCAGAGCCGGTAGCCACGTTGCGCTGCAACGGGCCGCGCAGGTTCAGGCGGCTGTGCGTTCCACTTCGAGGTCGGCCAGCACCCGCGGCAGCGCACGATTGGCTTCTTCCATGTCCGTCGGGTGGGTTTTGCACAGCTTGCGGATGGCACGGGCCTCTTGCAGGCCTGGGCCATAGGGGCCGGTGTCCGGCGCGTTGGCATCGTCGATGCGTTCGGACAGCGGGACGCGGCGCTGGATGGCGCCAGGGGTTCGCATGGCATCGTCCAGTGGCGACAGCAGTCCGTACGGGTAGATCTCACGGCGCAGGTTGTTTTCCATGCCCTCATCGAGCAGATGCGTCATGCGCTGTGCCCGCGTCACCATGGTTTCGCGCGCGGGTCGCAGGTTCAGGTGGGTGCTGTAGAGGCCCTGGCCCAGGGTGCAGCAGACGAGGTCCTGTCCTGGAACCAACGCGATTGCGCGGAACCGCTGACCGCCCCCACCATCGGAACTGATCGGTTGCAGCAAGGCTCGGAGGGCGCCTTGCGTTGATCGGCCGTTCGTCAGGCAGAAAGTGCCGACCAGCGCTCCAGGGCGGTCATCAATTCTTCTTCGATCTCGCCTTCGCGCACATGCAGGGTTGCCGCACGGACTGGGTCCTGGCTGTAGAGCTGTCCGTCGGACAGCTCCTGTTGCAGGGCTTTCTGCTCGGTCTCCAGCTCGGCAATCCGTTCAGGCAACTGGTCCAGCTCACGTTGCTCTTTGTAGCTCAGTTTCTTTTTTGGGAGCTGTTCCGGCTTGTCTGGTGCGCGCTGGGGGGAATTTTTCTCTGAAATATCTGTTGCCCCCGAACGTGCCTGAGGCGCAGCGGCGGCCAGTGCCCGGCTGCGCTTGGACTGGACCAGCCAGTCTTGCACGCCGCCCTCGTATTCCCGCCACCGTCCGTCGCCTTCGAATGCAATGGTGCTGGTCACCACGTTATCGAGGAAAGTCCGATCGTGGCTGACCAGAAACACGGTGCCATCGTAGGACTCCAGCAGTTCCTCCAGCAAATCCAGGGTGTCGATGTCCAGATCGTTGGTGGGTTCGTCCAGCACCAGCACATTGGCGGGGCGGGCGAACAGGCGCGCCAGCAAAAGCCGGTTGCGCTCGCCCCCGGACAGGGACCGCACGGGGGAGTGCGCGCGCGCGGGTGAAAACAGGAAATCGCTCAGGTAGCTCTTGACATGCTTGCGCTGCCCGCCGATTTCAATCCATTCGCTGCCTGGGCTGATGAAATCCTCCAGCGTGGCATCGAGGTTGATGGCATGGCGCATCTGGTCGAAATAGGCGACCTGCAGGTTGGCTCCCTGGCGGATCGTTCCTGCGTCAGGCTGGAGCTCGCCCAGGATCAGCTTGAGCAGGGTGGTTTTGCCCGCGCCGTTCGGGCCAATCAGGCCCACCTTGTCGCCGCGGAGAATGGTGGCGCTGAAGTTGCGCACGATGGTCTTGTCGCCGAATGCCTTGCTGACCCCGCTCAGCTCGGCCACGATTTTGCCTTGGTAGCCGTTTTGCGAACCGGTGGCCACATCCATCTTCACGCTCCCCACCACATCCCGCCGCGCCTCGCGGCGCGCGCGCAGGTGCTCCAGCCGTGTGATGCGGCTTTGGCTGCGTGTGCGCCGTGCCTCCACGCCCTTGCGGATCCATATTTCTTCCTGGGCCAGCAACTTGTCTGCCTTGGCGGCGATCACCGCTTCCTGCGCCAGTTGCTCTTCCTTCTGGACGAGGTATTGCGCGAAGTTGCCCGGGTAGGAGCGCAGCTGACCCCGGTCGAGTTCCACAATCCGCGTGGCGACCCTGTCCAGAAAGGCCCGGTCGTGGGTGATGGTGACAACGCTGCCCGGGAAATCGAGCAACAGATCTTCGAGCCACTCGATGGAATCCAGATCAAGGTGGTTGGTGGGCTCGTCAAGCAGCAGCACGTCAGGCCGCGCCACCAGTGCCTGGGCCAAGGCGACGCGCTTCTTGGTCCCGCCCGAGAGCGTGCCAACTCTGGCATCCGGGTCCAGGTGCAGGCGCTGCAGCGTCTCCTCAACCCGCTGTTCCCAGTTCCAGGCATCGTAAGCCTCAATCACGGATTGCAGTGCGTCAAGGTCGAGACCTTCTGCTCCGGAAAGATACTGGTCCCGGATCGCAATGACATGCTGCAAACCTTCCGATGCCGCTTTAAAAATGGTGGCTTCCGGGTCCAGTGCGGGTTCTTGTGCAACGTAGGCGATGCGCACGCCTTGCTGTACCTGCAGAGTGCCATCGTCCGGTTTGGCCAATCCGCCAAGAATCTTGAGCAGGGACGACTTGCCAGCTCCGTTGCGCCCGATCAAACCAATGCGCTCCGCGGTTTCCAGGGAGAAGCCGGCGTGGTCCAGCAATGCAACATGCCCAAATGCGAGTTGGGCGTCCAGAAGGGTGATAAGTGCCATAGTGGCGCTGATTATCGTGGGCATCCATTTCTGTCCTGGGGCGATTGGCCTCCTCTGGTTCAGGACAAAATGGCGCAGATCGTGGGAGTCTTGCCCCGGACGTGGCTTTCCCGTGCTATAGTCTACGGCTTCGCTGCCGTGAGCCCTCTTCGTGAGGGTGCTGGATGCGGAGGAAAAAAGAAGATGGTTTTGGGTTGGACTGGGTAAAAACCCGGTATATAATTCAAGGCTTCGCTCGGTGGATCTGGTTGCTGCAAGCGGCCGGGATCTGGAGGGAGAAAGTTTTCGAAAGTTTGACGGTTCTTTAAAAACCGTGCTAGAATTTGAGGCTCTGCTGATC